>NZ_AFWF01000085.1 GCF_000222605.1 Vibrio ichthyoenteri ATCC 700023
CCAGTGAGGCATTCTATTATTGAGACATGGTAAAAATAAGCGAAGTAATAGGTAAACATTTTCTAATTTATATTTATAGTTAGCGTTAAAGGCATCACTTACAGGCTAAAATGTATTCCACAAAGTTTAACTTACGAAAATTTTTCTCTCTAACCAAAGAGATGTTTTCCCATCTGCCAAACTTAATGCCTGTGGTTGTAATTTTTCTACTCGCTTTTTCATTTTCTCTATTAAGCAACTACTACCATACCAAGAGCGCAGCCTCTAAAGATGGCAAGCAACTGATCCAAGCTTTAGAGCTGTATATAGAAAGAACCGCAAGTGAACTTTATGTCCTCAATAGTCGCCTCGGTTCAACATGCAGTGAAGCTGATAAATTGGCACTACGCGGGCATGTATTTCACTCAGAATTTATCGAAGAAGTTGGCATATATAGAAATGACCGTGTTGTGTGTACCAGTAATGAAGGTGTGACAGATATCCATCTATCGCACACCATTATCGAACGCATCAAGGATTCTAAAAATCATATTACAATCGAAGTGGGTCGCTCCAGCAGTGAGCTCAATACTTTTTTTATCTATGCCTCGATTAATGATGATTACGGCCTGAATGCATTAATGCCACCGGAGCGGTTTATGAATCTCATCGAGCAAAAATTGGTAGGTAAACAATACAAATATCGACTGAGTATATTAGGCCAAGATCTTAACGGAAAAATAGAGAGTAACCTAGAACAGACACACCCATTTATTTTTTCCTCTAAGCTTTACCCTTTAAAATTCGAATTAAAGCCAACCTCTGGCACCTACCAATATCATTATTTTTCCCATCTCTGGAAAACTCTACTGGCCGCATTACTCTTCTCTCTAATCTATTTAATTATTGGCTATCAACTGTTAGCTAAACGATCGATTGAGTTTAATCTACTCAATGCCATCGAAAATGACCAAATTGAGTTATA
>NZ_AFWF01000084.1 GCF_000222605.1 Vibrio ichthyoenteri ATCC 700023
GCTTAATACTATTAGTGCTGTGGTTCGACGTGATCCCACTAAAGCGCGAGAACTGATCCAACATCTATCTCAGTTCTTTCGCAGTAACCTAAAACAAAATATTGAGGCGGTGACACTCAATGATGAATTGGCTCATGTAAATGCTTACCTGACGATAGAAAAAGCCCGCTTTACTGACCGTTTAGAAGTGGCAATCGATATTGATTCAAGTTTATTGCAACGAAAACTGCCAACCTTTACTTTACAGCCATTAGTGGAGAATGCGATCAAACATGGCATCTCCAATCTACTTGAAGGTGGCGTAGTGCGCATCTACAGCCAACATGAAGAACAAGGCCAGCGCATTGTGGTGGAAGATAACGCTGGCAGTTATATCGAGCCCAATCAGGCACATGCTGGCCTAGGAATGCAAATTGTCGCCAAGCGACTGACCAATAAATTTGGCCACGTAAGCGACCTAAAAATTGATGTAAAAACTAACCAGTACACACGAATGAGCTTCCTCATTCCTAATGATGATCGTTAAGGATTAACCATGCTATCTGCACTTGTGATAGATGATGAATTGTTTGCTCGAGAAGAGTTGACAGAACTACTGGAAGAAACTGGAAAAATAAAGGTCATCGACCAAGCTAGCAATGCGATTGAAGGGCTGAAAAAAATCAATCAACTCAAACCGGATGTGGTTTTCCTCGATATTCAAATGCCGCAAGTGACGGGTATTGAACTGCTAGGAATGTTAGACCCTGACACCATGCCCTACGTAGTCTTTGTTACCGCGTACGATGAGTTCGCCATTCAAGCATTTGAAGATAACGCCTTCGATTATCTTCTTAAGCCGGTCGATATTCAACGATTGGAAAAAACCGTGCAGCGCCTGGTGAAATCAGGTCACCAAAGCCAACAACAAGTCAGCGCTATCGCACCACAAAACCTTGACCAAGTCCCCTGCATCGGCTTAAACCGCATTATGATCATTGCCACCCACGAGATTGAATTTGCTCATAGCGACATCAGTGGTGTACACGTACAAACACCACAACAATCCGCCACCAGCCAATTAACGCTTAAAGTTCTGGAAGAGAAGACGCCTTTGGTGCGCTGCCATCGCCAATACTTAGTTAACGTGAAAGCGATCAAAGAGATCAAATTACTCGAAAATGGACTGGCTGAAATATTAACGCATAGCCAACACCCCATCCCCGTAAGTCGACGCTACTTAAAGCCTCTTAAAGAGCGTTTAGGTTTTCATTAACCAGTAAAAAGACCATTGTGAGCAAAAAGATCATCATGATCCAAAAGCTTCCATATCTATCAGTTGTACGCGTATCTTGCGATCAAAAAGAGCCACATTGCGTGGCTCTTTTTATGACGACATTGTTCCGTTAGCACTCAAGCATGCGCTTCATCGCTTCAGAGGCTTGACGCCACTTTTCACTGCTTTGCAGTTCATTCAAAGAAAAACTCTGCTTCTTCATTAACCCCATCGCTTGCGGGGTTTCCATGATCGGCAAGTTATCCAATACTTCTATTTGTTGGTCGCGATTATTACACAACAATAGCATGTCACATCCCGCCACCAATGCTTGATGAGAGCGCTCAGCAGGCCCGCCCATAATGGCAGCCCCTTCCATATTAAGGTCGTCAGAGAAGACTATCCCTTTAAAGCCCAGTTGCTCACGCAGCACCTGTTTTAGCCAAAACGACGAACCACTCGCAGGCTGATCGTTATAGTTTGAGTAAATAACATGTGCTGGCATCATTGCATCGAGTGTGCCCGCTTCAATTTGCGCTTTAAAGATCGCCATATCCTTTTCAAGAATGCTATCGCGATCGTCGTACGGCGTTTCTAAATGTGAATCCGCCAGTACACCACCATGCCCAGGGAAATGCTTACCGGTCGTCGCCATACCAACAGCCTTCATACCACGCATAAATGCACTGCTGTAGCGCAAGATGCTATCAACATCATCGCCAAAAGCACGATCGCCAATCGCGCGACAATCGTGACCTTTATCCAACACAGGGGCAAAGCTTAAATCGATATCATGAGCAATCAATTCCGCCGCCATCAGCCAGCCACCCAATTCCGCCATTTGTTCGCCCTGAGCTTGCTCACCAAATAACTTCGCGGCAGGAATGCGAGAAAAACCTTCACGAAAACGCTGTACGCGCCCACCCTCTTGATCCACACCGATCAGAATTGGTCGTTTTGCCGCTTTACGGATGGCGGTATTGAGAGCCAACAACTGTTGATTGTCATGATAATTGCGAGAAAATAAAATCACGCCCCCAACCGTGGGGTGCTGCAAAATTTCTTTATCTTCTGCGGTTAACTCATACCCAGCTACATCCAGCCATAACGGACCCATAATTTCTCCTGATTGCGGTCGATTTTCGCTATGCTTTCGAGGTTATTCTGATTGTTCTCGGTTTACAATGGATATGTCACCCTATTGGTAAAAATTGGATATGAATACAAAACAACGCTTTATTGGTGTGATGTCAGGCACCAGCATGGACGGTGTCGACACCGCTCTAGTCGAAATCGAAGGCAACCAAATACAGTTGCTAGCGGCTCATGATTTTCCGATGCCCGAATCACTCAAACAACGGCTGTTGAATATTTGTATTGGTCAGCCAACCAGTTTGGCGGAAATTGGCGAACTCGACCACTTACTCGGCCATCTCTTCGCGGACGCGGTCAATGCGTTATTAACCCAAGCCAATTGTTCCGCCGATAGCATTACTGCCATCGGTAATCATGGCCAAACGGTCTACCACAGGCCAGAAGGTGATGCGCCATTTACCATGCAATTGGGCGACGCAAATATTATTGCGGTTAAAACGGGCATCGATACCGTTGCAGACTTTCGCCGTAAAGACATGGCGCTAGGAGGCCAAGGAGCACCACTCGTACCGGCATTTCATCAATGCCTATTCCAATCAACCGATTCAAGCGTGGTGGTATTAAACATCGGCGGTATCGCTAATATTTCCGTCTTGCGCCCAGACCAAGCGGTGATTGGTTACGATACTGGCCCGGGAAACATGCTAATGGATGCATGGACTCAAAAACATCGCGGGCATAAATACGATGATGGAGCCCAATTTGCGCGACAAGGTGTGGTCAATCAAACACTATTAAACGAATTACTCAGTGAAGCTTACTTTGCTCGCCAAGCACCAAAAAGCACGGGTAGAGAGCTATTTAACTTACCTTGGTTGGAACAAAAGCTGATTGGCCATCAACTGCCTGAGCAGGATGTACAGCGCACTTTGTGTGAATATACCGCGGTTACCATCGCCAACGATGTCGCTCGCTATACCTTAGGTGAACATCCAGAACTTTTAGTATGTGGCGGCGGAGTTCGCAATCCACTACTGATGCAACGCTTGGCAGAGCTACTACCTAATTGGGCTGTAGGTTCAACCCAAGATAAAGGTGTCGACAGTGACAACATGGAAGCCATTGCCTTCGCATGGCTTGCGCAGCGACGCATGCATAATTTGCCGAGTAACCTACCAGAGGTGACCGGAGCAAGTAGTTTGGCGTCACTGGGAGTGCTCTACTACGCCTAAAACTCTATGGTGACAAATACGCAAAAGGCTTGGATAACCAAGCCTTTTTACATCCACCTAGCTAAACATTAGTAGCTATTTTGGTGTTCACTCCAGCCTCGTTGCCACTCCATACGAAACTGCTGTGCATCCTCTGAACCTTCGCACACACCTTCATAATATTGGCCCGACAAGCCAATTTGATACGCAAAGTCAGGATTGCAGTATTCTTCCACACCGCTTAGATACCCTTGGTCATAATCGGCTTGATTCGCTTGACCGAGTTTCGCCAGATCCGAATAAGAGCGTTGAGTATTACCACTCACGCCATCTTGATAACCGACCTGATACCAATCACCCGATTGTACCAGTTGCTCAACAGAACTTGCACACCCAGCCAAAAGGGTAAGCATTGCCACTACTACAAGCTTTCTCATTGTTTTTCCTTGTTGTTCTTACCTACCTCTAGTGTAACCACTAAACACCATGATTGACCACTTACGGTAAATAAGTGGCGAAAAATAAAACCACTTAATAGCAGCAAACACCACTTAACTCACTATACGACCACTCAACTTAAAAGCGAATGTTTCTCGCCTTAAGGACGATTATTATCGACCATGAATCCAATACACAAGGACAGAAATTATGTTGTGGTTTTTAACCTGTGTCGCTGCACTGATTGGCGGTTACTTTATTTACGGCGCTTTCGTTGAGAAAATTTTTGGTATCAACGAGAAGCGTAAAACTCCTGCGCACACCAAAACTGATGGCGTTGACTACGTACCAATGTCGACACCAAAAGTGTATCTCGTTCAATTGCTCAATATTGCAGGCGTTGGTCCTATTTTCGGTCCAATCATGGGCGCACTCTATGGTCCGGCCGCAATGCTATGGATTGTCATCGGTTGTATCTTTGCCGGTGCCGTACATGATTACTTCTCAGGTATGCTTTCGATCCGCAACGATGGTGCTTCTGTCCCAACAATTACAGGTCGTTACCTAGGCAATGGCGCCAAACATTTTATGAACATTTTTGCCATTGTACTGCTGCTTCTTGTCGGTGTTGTGTTTGTTTCTGCTCCTGCAGGAATGATCACTAACCTTATCAACGAGCAAACCAGCCTTGATGTCAGCATGACGACCATGGTAGTGATTATTTTTGCTTACTACATTCTTGCGACGATCGTTCCAGTAGATAAAATCATTGGCCGCTTCTACCCACTATTTGGCGCGCTACTGATCTTTATGTCGGTGGGTCTTATCAGCGCGGTAGCATTCTCGAGCGAGCATCATATTTTGGGCGGCTTTGAGGTGAGTGATATGTTCACCAACTTGAACCCGAATGACATGCCGATTTGGCCTGCTCTGTTTATCACCATCGCTTGTGGTGCTATTTCAGGCTTCCACGCCACTCAGTCACCACTGATGGCACGTTGTATGGAAAATGAAAAGAATGGTCGCTTTGTTTTCTATGGCGCGATGATCGGCGAAGGTATCATTGCTCTAATTTGGTGTGCGATTGCGCTTTCGTTCTTCGGTTCACTAGAAGCACTGCAAGAAGCAGTTGCGAACGGTGGCCCAGGTAACGTGGTTTACAGCGCATCATTTGGTCTTCTAGGCGTATTTGGTGGCATCATCGCTTTCCTAGGCGTGGTTATTCTACCAATCACATCAGGTGATACTGCATTCCGTTCAAGCCGCTTAATCTTGGCTGAATACTTCAACATGGAACAGAAAACCTTGCGTAACCGACTATTGATGGCCGTTCCCCTATTTGTCATCGGTGGTGTATTAACGCAAGTAGACTTCGGTATCATTTGGCGTTACTTCGGCTTTGCCAACCAAGCGACAGCAGTAATGATGCTTTGGACCGCTTCTGCGTACCTATTGCGTCATAACAAGCTGCATTGGATCACAACCATTCCAGCGGTATTCATGACTGCGGTATGTGTCACCTTTATTCTCAACAATAGCACCTTAGGTTTTGGCCTACCGATGCAAGTATCGACCATCTCTGGCGTTATCTTTGCACTCGCAGCGATGGCATATGTGATTAAAATCTCTAAAGGTAAAGGCGATACAGACTTGGTTAATGGTGAGGAAACCGCAGAACAAACTGCGACACCAGTCGAAAGCAAAACGGCTTAACGCTAAGTAATATTTAATAATAACGACACTTGGCTTATCGATAAAAAAAGGCTCCCTCGGGAGCCTTTTTATTGTCTGTTATCTATCAGCATTCAACGGATGAACACTAATCAATTTGTTTAATTTGCAGCTCTTTTGGCACTTCAAAAAACATATTTTCTTCGCGGCCAAGCACCTCTTCAACTGAACGTGTACCAACTAATTCTTTGATACGCTCAAGGATCTTGTTAACCAACTCTTCAGGTGCAGAAGCACCCGCGGTCACACCGACTTTTTTCTTGCCATCAAACCATGCGCTATCAATATCTTCCGGACAATCGGTAAGATAACCTGGCGTACCTAATTTTTCGGCTAACTCTTTCAAGCGAGTTGAATTGGATGAATTTTTCGAGCCCACTACTATCACCACATCCACATCACCGGCCATTTCACGCACCGCATCTTGGCGGTTTTGTGTTGCGTAGCAAATATCATCTTTACGTGGCCCTTGGATCTCAGGGAACACGCGACGCAGCTCGTTGATCACATCGGCAGTTTCATCGACTGATAACGTTGTTTGGCTGACATAGTGCAACTCACTTGGGTCTTTCACCAAGCTCAACAGCCTTTCTACATCTTGTGGCGTTTCAACTAAGTACATGCCGCCTTCGAAGCTTGAATACTGCCCCATAGTGCCTTCCACTTCAGGATGACCTGCGTGACCAATCAGCACCACTTCCATATGCTTGCGACTGGCTCGAGCCACTTCCATATGGACCTTGGTAACCAAAGGACATGTCGCATCAAACACCGTTAATGCGCGCTCTTTCGCTTCTTGACGCACAGCTTGGGAGACACCATGAGCGGAAAAAATAACGATATTGTCATCAGGTACTTCACTGAGCTCTTCCACAAAGATCGCACCACGCTGTTTTAAGCCTTCCACCACAAAGCGATTATGGACCACTTCATGTCGGACATAGATTGGTGGCTGATAAAGTTCTAATGCGCGCTCTACGATGCTAATAGCACGATCAACACCAGCACAAAAACCACGTGGGTTGGCTAACAGGATTTTCATTTCATTGCTCATGGAATTGTTATCTTCTTGGGGCGTTATTCTACTGACAAAATTTCGACTTCAAAAGTCACATCTTGTCCTACTAAAGGGTGATTAAAGTCAACCGTGACCGAATCGCCGGCAATCTCAGTAATAATACCGGGGATCTCCATGCCATCACGACCGCTAAACGCCATAATCGTACCCACTTCAACTTCCGCATTACCGACAAATTTTGCGCGATCCATATAATGAATGTTATCTGGATTTGGCATACCAAAAGCATCAGCAGCGGGTAAATCTATTGCTTTTTTATCGCCGGTTTGTAAGCCAAATAGGCACTGCTCAAAATTCTCACTTAAGCTGCCATCACCAATCACTAACTTAGCGGGTTTACCCATACTATAAGTGCTGTCAGCAACAGAACCGTCTTTCATTTTTATCGTGAAATGCAGCGTTACTGCGGATTGTTGAGCGATTGTTATCACGTTACTGCTTCCTTGTCGTTATTATTATCTTGAGATAATCAATTTCACCAGTTCAATATGGCGAGATCACTGACGGTATGGTTTCAACTCGCCTTGCTTCCTCACCGCGCAATCAGTGCGCTAAAGAGACCAGTACAGAGTCAATCACACCACAACTTAAGCTATCAAGGTATATTAAAAAGCGCTGTCGAATCAACAGACAGCGCTTAGGGTTATTCAAATATTTTGCGATTTAAGCTTTAACTTCTTCTTTCTTACGAAAACCATCAAGAATAATCATCGCCGCGCCAATACAAATCGTACTATCGGCTAAATTAAACGCAGGCCAGTGGTAATCACCCCAGAAGAAATCAAGATAATCGACGACAAACCCATGCACGATACGATCGAAAACATTACCGACCGCCCCGCCAATGATCATGGCATACGCGATGTTATTCCACTTTTCTTTCGCTGGCAGTTTGCTCATCCAATAAGTCAGCATCGCGGTCACAACAAAAGCAATCGCGGTAAAGAACCAGCGCTGCCAACCGGCTTGATCGCTTAAAAAGCTAAAGGCGGCACCATAGTTGTGTACATAGAGAAAATTAAAGAAAGGCAGAACCTCAACTCGATTTGCCCAGCCATAACCCATGTTGTCCATAACAAATAGCTTGATGGCAATGTCCGCGACAAAAATCACCACGGCAAGCCAAAGCCAACGTACACCTGATTGTTTCAGAGAAAAGTTACTCATTTTCTTTTCAATCTCACTTCACTTACCGCTAAAGACTCATTCGGTAAAGTACTTGATAAAAATAACCCCAGTAGATACTGGGGCTATAAATTTTTAATAAAGTTCAATCGCTAAAGCGAGATTAAGCAAACTTACGAACTTCGCCTTCACCATCGACGTTGGTTACACAACGACCACACACCGTTTCGTGTCCAGCAATTGTGCCTACGTCCGCAGTGTGGTGCCAACAACGGTCACACTTCTCGCCTTCTGAAGCCGCAACTTCTACCCACAGACCTTCAATATCCGTTGGCTTAGCCGCATCAGTTTTCTCTGCTAGAGGTTTAACTGCCGCTTTTGACGTTAGCAATACGAAACGTAGTTCGTCTTCAAGTTTATTGATCTTCGCAGCCAGTGCTTCATCAGCAAATAGAGTGATCTCAGCTTGTAGTGCGCCACCAATCACTTTCTCGCTACGTGCCGCTTCTAGAAGCTTGTTCACGCCGCCACGAACCGCTTGGATTTCTGTCCAGAATTCGTTGTTCAGCTCTTCGTTTTCAGCTAGACCAAATAGACCATCGAACCATTCGCCAGTGAAGACGAACTTATCGCGTTGACCTGGCATTTCGTTCCAGATTTCATCTGCAGTGAACGACATGATAGGCGCCATCCAACGAACCAGAGCTTCTACGATGTAGTAAAGCGCAGTTTGACAGCTACGTTGAGCGTGGCCACCACGTTTTGCGGTGTACTGACGGTCTTTAATTACGTCTAGGTAGAATGAACCCATTTCGATTGAACAGAATTGCATTAGACGCTGAGTTACACCATGTGTGTTGTACTCTTCGTATGCTTTCACAATCTCTTCTTGAGCAGCCAGTGCACGACCTACCGCCCAACGATCCAATGCGACCATTTCTTCAGCTGGTACTAAATCAGTTTCTGGGTTGAAACCGTTTAAGTTTGCTAGGAAGAAACGCGCCGTGTTACGGATACGACGGTACGCATCTGCAGAACGTTTTAGGATTTCATCTGAAACTGCAACTTCACCGGTGTAGTCCGTTGAAGCAACCCATAGACGAAGAATATCCGCGCCTAGTTTGTTGGTTACATCTTTTGGAGCCACAACGTTACCGATAGATTTAGACATCTTACGGCCGTGACCATCAACCACGAAACCATGCGTCAGTACTTGTTTGTACGGCGCTACGTCTTTCATCGCGATAGATGAGATCAATGAAGATTGGAACCAACCACGGTGTTGGTCAGAACCTTCAAGGTACAAATCCGCACTATGACCGTTGAATTCTTCACGCGCATCAACAACAGAGTAGTGAGTCACACCTGAGTCAAACCATACGTCTAGCGTATCAAGCACTTTCTCGTAGTTTGCAGCATCTTCAGCACCCATCAACTCAGCAGCATCAACATCCCACCAAGCTTGAATGCCTTTCTCTTCAACTAGTTTTGCTACTTTCTCAATTAGCTCTAGTGAATTAGGGTGCAGTTCCGCCGTTTCTTTGTGAACGAATAGCGCAATTGGCACGCCCCAAGTGCGTTGACGAGAGATACACCATTCAGGACGACCTTCAATCATACCTTCAATGCGACCTTGGCCCCATTCAGGCATCCACTGAACACCTTTGATTGACTCTAGTGCTTTTGCACGTAGGCCAGCTTGATCCATTGAGATGAACCACTGTGGTGTTGCACGGAAGATGATTGGAGTCTTATGACGCCAGCAGTGTGGGTAGCTGTGCTCGTAAGCGTGGTGATGCAGTAACGCGCCTTTTTCTTTAAGCACTTCAAGCACTGAATCGTTCGCTTTGAAAACGTGTTGACCAGCAAATAGCGGAGTATCTGGCAGGTAAACGCCGTTTGAACCTACAGGGTTCGCTACTTCTAGACCGTACTTTTGACCAACCACGAAGTCTTCTTGACCGTGGCCAGGTGCAGTGTGAACCACACCAGTACCTGATTCCGTTGTTACGTGATCGCCAAGGATCGCCGGAACAGTGAAGTCATAGAATGGGTGGTTGAATTGTAGCAGCTCTAGATCCGCACCTTTAACAAAGCCAAGGTTGTGGAAATGCTCAATACCAGCACGATCCATTGCATCTTTCGCCAGCTCAGAAGCCACGATGATACGTTGCGCAGGCTGTTCGCCATTCGCTTCAACTTGAATCAATGCATATTCTAGGTCGTCACGTAGACATACTGCGCAGTTTGCTGGCAGAGTCCATGGTGTGGTTGTCCAGATAACGATTGAAAGCTCGCCTTCACCAGCGTGACCATCAGCAAGTGCAAACTTAGCCAATACCGCAGCTTCATCCGTCGCTGCAAATTTCACGTCGATAGATGGTGACACTTTATCTTTGTATTCAACTTCTGCTTCAGCCAGAGCTGAACCACAGTCTGTACACCAGTGGACAGGTTTGAAACCTTTCAATAGGTGGCCTTTATCGGCAATCTTACCTAGTGCGCGGATGATGTTAGCTTCAGTAACAAAATCCATAGTGCGGTACGGTTTGTCCCACTCGCCCATGATACCAAGACGTTTGAAGCTCTCTTTTTGACCTTCAACTTGACCCGCTGCGTATTCGCGACATTTTTCACGGAATTCTGCTGCCGTTACTTTTTGGCCTGGCTTGCCGACTTTTTTCTCTACCATCAATTCGATTGGTAGGCCGTGACAGTCCCAACCTGGAACGTACGGAGCGTCAAAACCCGAAAGCGTTTTGGATTTAATAATAATGTCTTTAAGAATCTTGTTTAGCGCATGGCCAATGTGAATATCACCGTTGGCGTATGGAGGGCCATCGTGTAATACGAAAGATTTTTTGCCTTTCTTCGCTTTACGGATTTCACCGTAAAGATCTTCTTTATACCAACGCTCAAGCATTTCTGGCTCACGATTGGCCAGATTACCGCGCATTGGGAACCCTGTATCTGGTAGGTTCAGGGTATCTTTATACTCACTCATCGATTCTTAATTCCGTTGTATTGGGCGAAAGTTAGACATTATGGTTAACGGTGGAATAAACCGATTAACGCTTAAACTGACGCAGCCACACCCTTGCTGCCTCAGCATCCAATTCAATTTGCTGTTTTAAAGCATCGAATGATTCAAATTTATGCTCATCACGAAGCTTTTGCAAAAGTACTATTTCTAGTTGCTTGCCATATAAATTGGCCTGGAAGTCAAATAAGTGTACTTCCAGTTGTTGACGAACGCCATTGACCGTCGGTCTTTGACCAATGTTCGCCACCCCTCCTATCACTTGTTCACCAAGCCCTAGCGCCTGTACTACATACACACCTGAGACTGGTGATACACAGCGTTTTAGAGGGATATTTGCCGTAGGAAAACCTATGGTTCTCCCAAGCTTGCGACCGTGTGAAACACGACCACTAATACTATAATCACGCCCTAACATATGCGCCACAGCGGGTAAATCATCTTGCGCAAGAGCATTACGAATTGCGGTGCTGCTAACACGTAGCTGCTGCAAACAAAAACTTTGCGTACTCACGACTTCAAAGCCGTAACGTTTTCCGGCTTGTTGTAACATCGCAAAGTCACCTTTGCGGCCACGGCCAAAACAAAAATCATCACCAATAACGAGAAACTTAACACCCAATCGCTTGACCAACAAGTCGGTAATAAACTCATCCGCCGTTAAGCTGGCGAAATAAGTGTTAAAACTGACACAGAGCAAACGATCAATCTTTAACTTGCTCAGCTGAACAAATTTGTCTCTCAATCGAGTTAAACGCGCCGGTGCTTTATCTTTGGCAAACAACTCCAAAGGCTGAGGTTCAAACGTCATCACCATGGAAGGCAAATTCAACGCCTTGGCTTGCTGGGATACTTGTTCAAGTACCGCCTGATGACCAAGATGAACGCCATCAAAGTTTCCGATGGTAAGCACACACCCTTGATGGTGTGGCTGGATATTGTGAATGCCTCGAATCAATTCCATTGGAAGTTGCTTACTGCCTTTTCAATTTGCACGACGTGAAACCGACGGATTATATACTAATCCTGATACCCAAGTAACCTCAACATGCTTCGTTCAGCGAGAATAACTTGCTTTGCAGCCAAGGCGGCGACTTGTCACTCTCGTGGTTCTAAAGCAAAAGTCGCCAACCTTGTATGCAAGACCACTCCGAAGACTAATCTGTCACCGCTTTAAGATCTTTAAGACGCACGCCTAACACCAGCAGACTAACAAGATAAACGCCCGCTCCGAGGCCAATCAAAAGTGATAGAGCCATCACGCGTTCGACAAAACTCCACGCAAGCCAAACATTGATCTCTTCCAATTGCCACATAATCGCCGCCACCATAGCACCACCAGCAATCACTAAGCGCGCGATAAATAGTAAGGTTCTCTTACTCATCTGGTAGACACCTTGTAGGTGCAAGCCTCTATATAGCAGCGCCATATTGACCAAAGCAGAGAGCGCTGTCGCCATCGCCAGTCCTACATAACCATAGAAATAAGCAAAAATAGCGTTGAACACCATGTTGGTTGTCATCGCGATAATGCCGTACTTCACTGGTGTTTTCGTGTCTTGGCGCGAGTAATAGCCCGGCGCAAGAACCTTGATCAACATAAAGTTCAACAAACCTGACGCATAGGCAAAGAGTGACAGTGAGGCTTGCTGAACGTCATGAGGGGAAAACTCACCGCGCATAAACAGTACCATTAACATCGGTTTCGCCAGCACCATTAAACCCAGCATGGCAGGCAAACCTAGCAAGATAACCATTCGCACGCCCCAATCCATGGTACTGGCAAAGCCTTCACTGTGCGCATCAACGTGCTTGCGAGATAGAGCAGGCAAGATAACGGTGGCAATCGCAATCCCGAACAAACCTAAAGGAAATTCAAGTAAACGATCTGAATAATAAAGCCAGCTGATGGAACCCGTTTGCAGAAAACTGGCAATAAAGGTATCGAGCAGCAAGTTAATTTGGCTAACAGACACACCGAATAACGCAGGGATCATCAGAGTGCGAATTTTTACTACCCCAGGATCACGCCAGCCCCATTGCGGTTTTACCATCACTCCCGCTTTGATCAGGAATGGTATTTGAAAAAGAAATTGCACCAAGCCGCCAAGAAAGACGCCAATCGCTAAACCAATTTCAGGCTGTGACATCTGCGGCGCAATAAACCACGCCGAGAAAATAATCATCACATTGAGAAAAACAGGGGTAAAAGAGGAGACGGCAAATTTTCCGAGAGTATTGAGTATCGCTCCGGAAAGCGCAACAAAGGTGATAAACCATAAATAAGGGAAGGTAATTTTGAGCATAAAGCTCGCCAACTCAAATTTTTCTGCCGCAGGACCACCATTAAGCCAATCTAAAAACCAGCCAAAACCAAACAGTGCCGTTACCACACCTGAACCTAAGACGCCCAGTAAGGTAACAATAGAAACAATAACCCCCAACGTCCCCGCCGCACGAGCAATCAATTGGCGCGTCTTATCCATGTCTCCTTGAGCGTAGTTTTCCGTTAGTACCGGGACAAAGGCTTGTGAAAAAGCCCCTTCAGCAAACAAGCGACGTAAAAAGTTCGGGATTTTATTGGCAAAGAAAAAAACATCCGCGCTGGCGCCCGCGCCCATTAAATTGGCAACAACCACATCACGGACTAAACCAAGCACACGAGAAATTAAAGTCATCGCGCTGACGATCATGCCAGACTTGAGTAGACGTTTACTCACAAACACCTCAAAAATATGCAATACTTGCTTAATCTGACCGAATAGATGAAGGAAAGTCGGATTCAAGGCAGATAAGTATTAGCATTGAAAAAAAAATACTGATAGAATCCCCGCCATCTTAACCGTGATGACCCGTTGAATCCAAAACTTGTTTTGGCCCAGACTGGTTTTTGCACAAATCAATTGACATTTCGGCGCAAATAAGGGATATTCCCTGCCCTTAAATTGTCACCGAACTAAAGTTTTTGGGAGTTAGACCCTTGGCAAATAGTAAATCTGCTAAGAAGCGCGCTATCCAAGCTGAGAAACGTCGCCAGCACAACGCTAGCCGTCGTTCTATGATGCGCACTTACATGAAGAAAACTGTTGCTGCTATCGAAGCAGGCGACAAAGAAGCTGCAACTGCTGCATTTGCATCAGTTACACCAATCCTAGACCGCATGGCGACTAAAGGCCTTATTCATAAGAATAAAGCTGCTCGTCACAAGTCTCGTTTTGTTGCTGCGATCAAAGCTCTTTAATTAGAACTCTGATTCCCAGTAAAGAAAAACCGGCTCACGCCGGTTTTTTTATATCTAAAATTTGCCCATTGGGACTATTTCAGCGATCCCCTCCTCAAGGGCTGCAATAAATATTATGCAACAGCTCTATCATGGCCTTCACTTCTTTACTGCTTAACGTGTAATAAACGGTTTGCGCCTCTTTACGAGTATTCACTAAGCCATCACGACGCAACCAAGCCAAATGCTGAGAGAGTGCGGATTGGCTCAATGCTAATTTATTGCATAACTCACCAACCGACATTTCCTGATTATGCAACAAGCAGAGGATCTGTAGACGCCGTTCGTTCGCCATGG
This sequence comes from Vibrio ichthyoenteri ATCC 700023, assembly GCF_000222605.1. Taxonomy (GTDB): domain Bacteria; phylum Pseudomonadota; class Gammaproteobacteria; order Enterobacterales; family Vibrionaceae; genus Vibrio; species Vibrio ichthyoenteri. Next base: position 14,551 of record NZ_AFWF01000084.1, read on the forward strand.
CTTTTAACAACACGACCGCTTGGGTAGAGTTTTTTTCCATCTCTTGCACATTCATCAGGTACTACTCCTTGGAACAGCAAAACTTCTCACAAGAGGTTTTGAGTAAATTGGGCAAAATTATCAATTAGATGTCTCAATGATGTTAATCGATTTAGTTTGGCGAGTAAAAGCGATCAATTAAATAGAGTGCTAAAATTCGCATCACATACATTTTTTACCGCAGGATGCTGGATCATTCTCTCAGCAAATATGACGTAGTACTCTTCTTTTAACTCATCGATATGCCCAATCAACTGCAATGCAATGTCATCACCCACTTCATTCATATATAAAGAAGGGGCAAGAAAAATCACATCTTTATGATATCGAGCAAAAGCTTTCATCAATGCCACATCATCAAACTCCCCCAACACATTCGGCTGAATACCTTGACGATCAAACCATTCAATTACTTTGCGCCCCATCGCTGTACGACTGCCGGGGATCAAAAGCTTACGTTGCTCTAAAATCGCTGGAAAGGAAACATTGTCGACATTACCTGAACAAAAAAAGCTCATACGGCTTTCACCTAGCTTTTTACTAAAAAGTCCAGGACTTTGCCCCGAATCGACAGGGCAATCGGACAAAATCATATCCAATTTGTGCTGCGCCAATTGTTCTAACAGCATTTCATGGGTCGATTCAAAGCAGCGTAAATGAATACTGTTGTCACTCGGGACAGTAGTCATCAAAATTTTACTGACTAAGCGCTTCGACAACGCATCAGCCACGCCGACATCGAACAATAGATTTGAACGTTGACTGTAATTGACAATATCCAGCATCTCATAGCTAAGGCCATACATGCGATCGGCATATTTAAACACTAGCTGTCCAAGTTCAGTCGGTTCAACACTGCGGCCATTACGTTTCGTCAACTTGCCATCCAAACGCTCTTCGAGTGCTTTTATTTGCCCAGTGACGGTTTGTGGCGTGAGAAAGAGCGCATCCGCAGCTTTAGTCACAGAGCCTTGCTTGCAGACCATCCAGAAATAGTACAAATGATTGTAATTTAGGTGAGACATAGTGAGAATTCTTCATCCAACGGTAACGACTAGTTTATAACAAAGCGCTTAGATGACAATGATAACTCGGCAAAACCGAGATATTTACCCTTTAATACATGTTTTTACCGAAATGAATTTGTCATTTATTACAGCGAGCAGTCATAAAAGATCAGAAAAAATGACCAAACACTGACTTTTCTGACATTTTTGTGATTGAATTCAACTAAACAGGCAGGCAATTAAATTCCCTTTAATTCAATAACTTAAATTAAATATAAAACCATTCATACAGACATATTTGCTTACTAAAGGAAAAAAAAACAACGGTTACATCCAACTGTAATATTACTGAAATATTTCCTCCTTACTATCGCCCTCAGATTCAACTTACAGACCAAATCAAACAGTTTACGGTCCAACGGAGAAAAAAATTATGAACCAAGCTACTACTACAGCAGCACCAATCTCGAGCACTGCTCGCTGGTTACGCTGGGCTAACTTGGCATTCATGTTGTACTTACTACTGCTAGCAGTATCAATGGTAGGTACAGGTTTTAAATGGTCAGTCGGTGATCAAGCGAGAGTTCTTTTTGAATTTGCCTCGCACCCGGTCGCTGGCTTAATGATTGGTCTAGTTGCAACTGCACTTATTCAATCATCAAGTACCGTTACTTCTATTATCGTCGGCCTTGTCGCTGGTGGTTTACCTGTAGAGACAGCAATCCCGATGGTCATGGGTGCCAACATTGGTACGACTGTGACAAACACTCTTGTGTCTCTTGGCCACATGCGTTGTAAAGAAGAATTTAAACGTGCATTTGCTAGTGCAACGATTCACGACTTCTTTAACCTGCTTGCGGTAGCTATTTTCTTACCACTTGAGATGATGTTCGGTATTCTGGATAAGATTTCTCATTGGTTAGTATCACCATTGCTAGCGACTGGTGATATGAGCATGGGCGGTTTTGACTTTATCAAGCCAATCACAAAACCGGTGATCAGCGCTATCCAAGGCCCTCTAGGCTCATTTGGTAACACGGTTGGCGGTGTACTGCTGATTGTTCTAGGTATCGCGACTATCTTCGTAGCTATCACTGTAATGGGTAAGCTAATGAAAGGCCTAATGGTTGGCCGCGCTCGTGATATCTTGAAGAACGCAATTGGTCGTGGCCCTATCCACGGTATCGTTTCAGGTTCAATCGTAACGGTTCTTGTGCAATCTTCTTCTACAACAACTAGCCTAATGGTTCCACTTGTTGGTACTGGCGTGTTGAAAGTTCGTGATGTTTACCCGTTCACTCTTGGTGCGAACATCGGTACGTGTATTACAGCGCTACTTGCAGCAACAGCAGTATCTGGTGAGTTCGCCGTATTCGCTCTGCAAATCGCTCTAGTACACCTAGTGTTCAACCTGCTGGCTACAGTATTCATCTTTGGTAACCCGTTCCTACGTGAGATTCCAGTGAAGTGTGCTGAGTTCCTTGCGGAAATGGCAATCAAAAACAAAGCAGTTGTTGCAGCATACTTACTATTCGTATTCATCGTGCTGCCAGGTGCAATCCTAGCGCTGACTGTATAATAAAACGAACAACACCTTTGCTTGCTAAGCCCTCGACGAAAGTCGGGGGCTTTTTTGTTCTTTGAAGAAAAAAGAATCGAGAGCGCTGCGCTTTGAGAGGCTAGAAGAGAGTCGAGAATCTAGAGATGAGAATCGAGAAAAAAGAAGGAACGCTTCGCTGCGATAAGCGAGAAGCGAGAGACTGAAAAGAGCGTCAGGATCTAGAATCGGGAAAGGCAACTGGATCGGTAATTGGTGGCTTTATCATCTCCAACACACCAAGGGCTAGACGCCCTATCATGTGCTAACGAACTGTAGGGAATGCTACCAGTACACTTAATCGTGGTAAAAAATCGGCTACCTATATCAAGAGATGCAGCCAAGTTAATAATCTGTCGTTTGATTTCGTTCTACAAACCAATGGTAATCCCCGTCATCATTCTCAAATGACACTGTCGAGTCCCCATCCCGATTCCCAACTCTCTACCTCTCGACTATCCAATTCTCGCTTCTCAATTCTGCTCCCCCCTTCTGCAAGGCAAAAAAAAGACTGACACTCGGTCAGTCTTCTCTCTTATCGCTCTTGGGGGTTAAACCGAGAACGGGAATTTAATTGCTTCGTGTGACTCGTAGCCTTCGACCCAAAAATCATCCAAAGTTACCCATGTTTCTAGGTCTTCCAGTGACTTAATTTCTGGGTTGATGTGGAAGGTCGCGGGCGCAAGTGGTTCACGCTTTAGCTGCACATCACGCATCAGCTCTAACTGATCTTCGTAGATATGCGCGTTAACAATCTTGTGGTAAGCGACACCCGCTTTCTTGCCGGTGATTTGCGCCATGATCGCGAGGAAGACGTAAACCTGAACCATATTGAAGTTCAAGCCAAGAGGTACATCACATGAACGCTGCGTACTGTTTAGATACAGGGTATCGCCAAGCAGTGAAAAATGGTGGCTGTACATACAAGGACGCAAGCAACCCATGTGGAACTCACCCGGATTATAGAAATTAAGAATTTCACCACGGTCATCCACACCGCGCGTTAGATCATCAACGATTTTACGCAATTGGTCGATATGGCCACCATCTGGCTTCGCCCACGCACGGCCTTGAACACCATATACGCGGCCCATATCATCTTCACCTTTGCGGTATGCGTTATTGATCCAAGCATCGTTTAAGTTGGCATTGGCATCCCATGTTTTGGTGCCTAGCTTACGAAAATCTTCTGCATTGTCGTAGCCACGAATGTAGCCAAGTAGCTCTGCGACCGCTGATTTCCAAAAGCTCTTACGCGTCGTTACTAGCGGGAATTGGTTGTTAGCCACATCGTAGGTCAAATCGGCATTAATCACCGTAAGGCAGCGCTTACCGGTACGTTCGTTTGCAACCCACTCACCATGGTCAACAATTCGCTGACAGAGATCTAAATACTGTTTCACACCAATTCCTTACTTCGCTTTTTGTTGGGGTAATTCGTCTTTGTAGTAGCCACGCTTGTATGCCCATACCATCATCGAAATACCAATAATGATCATCGGCGATGATAGGATTTGTCCCATCGAGATAAATCCACCAAACAAGCCTAGCTGCGCATCGGGCTCACGTACATATTCGACTAAGAAACGGAATGTACCATAACCGGCTAAGAAGAGACCTGATACAGATCCAAGTGGACGTGGCTTTTTAATAAACCAGTTCAAAATAAAGAACAGCACGATCCCTTCTAGTGCCATCTCATATAACTGAGAAGGATGGCGTGGCAGAGGGCCACCATTCGGGAAGACAATTGCCCAAGGCACATCAGTCACTCGACCCCAAAGCTCACTGTTCATGAAGTTACCCATGCGTCCCATGCCTAAACCAAATGGCACTAATGGCGCAATAAAATCAGCCACACCAAAGAACGTACGGCCATTTTTACGTGCATACCAGAACATTGCGGTAATCACGCCAAGTAAGCCGCCATGGAATGACATACCACCGGTCCACACTTTGAATAGGTAAAGTGGGTCTTGCAGAAATAAATCAAAATTATAAAACAGCACGTAGCCAATACGGCCACCAATCACCACGCCCAAGAAGCCAGCAAACAGCAAATCAGACACTTGTTCACGCGTCCAACCACTACCAGGCTTATCCGCACGACGATTCGCTAACCATAAAGCAAAAGCAAAACCGATCAGGTACATCAAGCCGTACCAACGAATAGAAAGTGGGCCGATGGAAACTAAAACAGGATCGATATTAGGAAATTCAAAGTATCCCTGAGACATAAACAGATAACTCTTGTAATGATTGATTTAGATGAGATTACGTTATAGCAGCATAGTTCCCGCTACAAACATCAAAAATAGTGCAAAGATTTTTTTCAGTACTGTTGTTGGCAGTGAAGTGGCCAATTTAGCTCCAACACGCGTAGTCAACATTGACGTTGAAGCAATCGCAGCCAATGCTGGCAAATAGACATAACCCACGCTGTACTGCGGTAAGTTTTCTGCGCTATAGCCATTGAGGATAAAGCCTATCATGCCTGAGATGGCAAGAACACAGCCGCACACAGAGGAAGATCCAACAGCTTTACGCATTTCAACGCCATGACGATTAAGAAATGGGACAGATAATGAGCCGCCACCTATTCCTGCCAAGCTGGAAACAAGGCCAATACCAGAGCCATACAGCGTGGTTAAACTACTGGATGGCATCTTTCTTTGAGTAGTGCTTTTCATCGTTAGAAGCATCTGTAGCGCCAAGCAAAGCACAATGACACCAAACACCTTAGGTAAATAGTGTGAGGGAATCCACTCAGCGATATTTGCGCCAATAAAACCGCCAACAACCACCCCAGGCATTAGCCATTTAATGACAAACATATCGACATTACCCAGCTTTAAATGATTTAAAGCCGACGATCCGGAAGTAACAATGATTGTTGCGAGGGAGGTTGCCAGTGCAATATTCATTGTAATCGCCGCATCAATCCCCGCTTGCGGCAATAAAATTAACAGTGCAGGTACGACAATTAAGCCACCACCGATACCAAGTAAACCCGCCATCACACCGACAAATGATCCGAGCAATAGCATTAGGATCAGCAATTCTACATTCACTTGGAGCCCTTATTTATTACCGGCGCGGATAAAGCCGGAGAAGCCTTTCTGCTCAAAGAAGTTTTCCATCATAGTATAAATATCTTTACCATATGGCTGCATCAAGGCTTTGTCAGCTAACTGTTTTAATTCTTCTATTTGAGTATGACGCAGCAGATACTTCACTTTAGCAACGTTGGAAGTATTCATGCTTAAACTGCGGTAGCCTAATCCCACCATCAGTAACGCCCCAATCGGGTCACCGGCCAACTCGCCACAAATACACACTGGCAGCTTCAGTTGACCACACGTGTGATGAATATGATTCAACGCCATGATCACCGCTGGGTGCATCGATTCATACACATCTGATACACGTGAATTATTCCGATCCACCGCAAGAAGATATTGGGTTAAATCGTTGGTTCCCACCGACACAAAATCAACTTTATCGGCAATTAATGGCAGCAAGTAAAGCATCGATGGCACTTCAATCATGATGCCAATGCTTGGCCTTACGATCCGTTCATCAAGCGTCGATAGCTCTTGAAATGCCTGTTCAATAAACACAATCGCGTCATCGAGTTCTTGAGCTCCAGACACCATCGGCAGCAAAATACTCAAATTTTGAGTATCAGCGCTAGCCTTCATCATGGCACGAATTTGCATCAAAAAGATATCCGGGTGATCAAGGGTAAAACGAATACCACGCCAGCCTAAAAATGGATTATCTTCTTCAATCGGCAAATAAGGCAACGCTTTATCACCACCAATATCAAGTGTACGCATCACGACTCGTTTATCGGGATAGGTACTTAATACAGTTTGATATTGTTGGGTTTGTTCTTCTTCTGATGGAAAACGATGTTGCAGCAGAAAACTGATTTCAGTTCGATACAGCCCCACGCCATCAACACCTTGATTGACCGCAATATTGGCATCGGCGCTTAAACCAGCATTGAGCAAAATTTCGATACGCTCGCCATCGGCGGTGGCAGCCGCTTCCTCAATACGTTGATTAACCACGTTGGCTAATTCACGCTCTTCATTGGCCAGTGCACGATATTCTTTGAGTAGCTGTCGACTTGGTGAAACTAAAATTTTCCCGCTGTAGCCGTCAACAATCCCTTTTTTACCATTAATACTATCAAGGTTGAGATTAACACCCATTACCGCTGGAATACCCAAAGCGCGCGATAGGATCGCCGCATGAGAGTTAGCCGCGCCCTCTAACGATATTACTGCTAATAACTTATCTTTCGGGATCGACGCTATCAGTGAAGCGGTCAGTTCGCGCACCACCAAAATAACCGGTTGTTCAAAGTAATATTGCTCTTGCTCAGCATTGTGGAGGAAAAATAACAAACGCTGACCAAGCTCACGCACATCTTGCGCGCGCTCTTTCAAATAACCATCGCTCATTCGAGCAAAGCGGTTCGAGTACGTTTCCACCACTTGTCGTACAGCCCAATCGGCGCGATCGCCTTCTTGAATTTGCGCTTTGAGATCACGACGCAACATCGGATCATTGAGCAAGTGAGTGAACAAATCAAAAATAGCTAAGGTTTCTTTATTGATTTCGTTATCGAGCTTTTTGCGCATGCGGCGAAAATCACTCAATGCCTCTTCAATCGCCAACATGAGCCTCTCTTGTTCTCGCTCAATATCAAGCGTCGAAGCAGGACGCACGTCACTTAACTGTGGTTGGGAGTCATCCCACCAGAAAGAGCCTATCGCAACACCAGACGAGGCGGGAATCCCCTTAATCGCCTGTTGTTTTTTCTCTAACCGCCACTGGCCTTGAGTTTGTGCATGAGCAATGATCACAGCTAGCTGCGCCGCTAGCGTAACCAGGAAGGACTCTTCCATTTCGTCAAATTGGCGAGGCGCTTTTTGCTGAACAACCAACACTCCCAGAACTTGCTTACGATAGATGATCGGTGTGCCAAGAAAGCTCTGGTAGACCTTTTCGCCCAGCTGAGAAAAGTATTTGTAATTGGGGTGTTTCGACGCTTCAGCAAGGTTTAATGGCTCGGCACTGCGTTTGACCAGCCCAACTAAACCTTCTTTAAAATGGATGTGTATTTTGTTGCCTTTGAAACGCAAACCTTGAGTTGCCATCAACTCAAGGCGCTGCATTTCTTCATTGGCAAGGTAGATGGTGCAACACTCGGTATTCATCGCGAGACACGTTTGTTGAACCAATAGCTGCAACGCGCTATGCACGTTTTCTACTTTGGAAACTTGTTCAACTATGTCCCTTAGTTGAGAAAGCATCGCTACCCTCTTCGCGGTTTACGCTTACCTTTTGCTCGACGTTCTTTAAACGGCATAGCCATGGAAGCAAACTCTTTCATCGCACGACGATAAACATCGCGTTTAAAAGAGACGACTTGACGTACTGGGTACCAATAACTCACCCAACGCCAACCATCAAACTCAGGGGAATTGCCACGTTGCATGTTGATTTTTGATTCATCACAATCCAAACGTAGCAGAAACCATTTCTGTTTTTGGCCGATACAAACAGGCTTTGAATCCCACCGAACCAATCGTTTGGGTAACTTATATCTTAACCAATGACGACTAGTTGCAACGATTTTTACGTCTTGCTTGGTGAGACCAACCTCTTCATACAATTCACGATACATGGCTTGCTCTGGATTCTCACCATCATCGATTCCCCCTTGGGGAAATTGCCATGAGTGTTGTCCGTATCGTTTAGCCCAGAAGACCTGACCATGGTTGTTACAGATTACAATTCCCACATTTAAGCGGTAACCATCGCCATCTATCACTGGCCAACCTCAAATAAAATCTTTAATTACAGCAATTTTTCCACATATCCCCAAGCGGAGCAAACTTACTAGTGTGACTAACTCAGAAATTATCACCGAATATCGCTAAACTGGATAACTAATCATCAGATATGCGGTTATTCACACATTAGTGAGACATAGCCCACATTTATTCACCTTTTCTGTGTATAACTATGTGAAAAAGCAATCAACAAGTGGAAAGCTCAAAAACACACTTAGTTTGCGCAACAATAAACATCAAATAACACCTGAAACTTAACCAATAAAAACAACAAGTTAAACCAAAAGTAAGAATCCAAACGGCTATTAAAAATCAAGCGGTTAATATTAAATTACAGATCGGTCAAAGATCAACCAGCAGGGTGTTTATCCACACATGAGTGAAAAAGAAATCCAATACCCTTGGAAAATCAAGCGTTATATCCGCATAAAAACCTGTTAATTCATACATGTGTCACTAAGATCAATAATTTTTGTCATTTGCTTGTGGATAAGCGATGAATGATGATCTTTTCAGCAAGTCGACGAGATTGGCAGCAAGTCGCTATTTTTTTAGATCTCGCTACAATATCTCTAACTCAATCTCGATATGACACGATGAAGCCAGAACCAAAATCCGAACAAGAGCTGCTAACACGAGCACGTGACATTGCAGGACTCACTTTTGCCGAGCTCGCCCACGAAGCGAATATTCCAATCCCCGCCGATCTTCGCCGAGATAAAGGCTGGGTCGGACAGCTACTGGAATGGCATTTAGGAGCCACAGCGGGCAGTAAACCACAACAAGATTTTGAATCGCTCGGCATCGAACTCAAAACAATCCCGATTGGCTATCATGGTAAACCATTAGAAACCACGTTTGTCTGCGTCGCACCGTTAACAGGTGTCCATGGATTAACGTGGCAACAAAGTCATGTTCGCAATAAGCTATCACGCGTACTGTGGGTGCCCGTTGAAGGAGAACGTGAAATCCCACTGGCTGAACGTCGCGTTGGCTCACCTTTAATTTGGTCACCAAGCCAAGAAGAAGAGTTGCAACTGCAAACCGACTGGGAGGAGTTAATGGAATTGATCGTGTTAGGTCAAGTGGAAAAAATCACCGCGAAACATGGTGAAGTATTGCAGCTCCGCCCAAAAGCGGCCAACAGCAGAGCGCTCACTGATGCCTATGGTGCCAGTGGCAAAGCCATCAAAACCCTACCTCGTGGATTTTATTTACGCACCCAGTTTACCGCTAAAATTCTCAGTAATTACTACGCCTAAAGCCATACTTCGCCGATAACAGTGCCAGTTAGTCACGACGCTTAATGCGTCATTAATGACATTTCAATATCGTGATACATAGGACCATCGCTGGCACCAAATTCATCGTAAGCATTATGTAAGCGTAAATAAGCGCGTTCGACGCCTAACCGCAATAACTCATCTTTTACTTGATCCAAAGACTCGAAATGAATCGGTTCATTATCAATCATGACGGGTTCAACCTTATGCTTATACTCAACCGCAAGTAGATAGCACGAGAGATCAGAACAACTGATGACAAACACTTTCGGTGGCTGATAACTTGCTTGATGAAAACCATGAATCCACTTATCTAATTGCTTACGATGCATAACGCCCCCTACGGTATTGATTAACGGCAGTGAGTACACTTTTGCAGCTTCGCTCTCTTCCGTGAAATAAACACTCCCTTAACAAGTATAGAAACAGAATTGTCATTTTGTGCTTTAGCTCTTTGGAACGACATAAAAGCTGACTTATATTGACCTAGAGGGCTGAGTGTCTCCACTTACCCAGACTAACGACTGTCATAAAAAACCGTCATTTAAGACAAGGAAGGCTCATGATCTATCACAAACTGCCGCATTCTAATTTGGAAATCAGCAAGATTTGCTTAGGTACGATGACATTCGGCGAGCAAAACAGCCAAGCGGACGCCTTTAACCAGCTTGATTACGCGTTTGAACGAGGCGTCAATTTTATTGATACCGCTGAGATGTATCCGGTACCACCCAAAGAAAAAACCCAAGGGGCGACCGAACAATGCATTGGCAATTGGCTGGAAAAATCAGGCAAGCGTGAAAAAGTGGTGATTGCCACTAAAGTCGCCGGGCCACGCAATGTGCCCTATATTCGTGATGATATGAAGTTAGACCGACGTCATATTCATCAAGCCATTGACGATAGCCTGACACGATTAAAAACCGATTATGTCGACTTGTACCAACTGCACTGGCCACAGCGTCAAACCAATACGTTTGGCCAACTTAATTACCCTTATCCAAACGAGCAACAAGAAGTCAGTTTAATCGAAACCTTAGAAGCTCTTGCCGAATTGGTTCGCGATGGAAAAGTGCGTTATATCGGTGTTTCCAATGAAACACCGTGGGGTGTGATGAACCTACTTAAGTTGGCAGAAAAACATGACCTACCAAGAATCGTTTCAATTCAAAATCCCTACAACCTCTTAAATCGTAGTTTTGAAGTTGGCTTGGCAGAGATAAGCCATCTAGAAGGGGTCGAACTATTGGCTTATTCACCACTCGCCTTTGGTTGTTTAAGTGGAAAATATCTCAATGGTCAACGGCCTGAAGGTGCTCGTTGTTCTGTGTTTGAACGCTTTGTTCGTTACTTTACGCCACAAGGCATTGCCGCAACTCAAGCGTACGTTGAACTTGCCCACGATCTCGGATTAGCTCCTGCGCAAATGGCTCTAGCGTTTGTCAACCAGCGTCCATTTGTTGCCGCTAACATCATAGGGGCGACAACAATGGAACAGCTGAAAATGAATATTGATAGTGTTTCTATCACGTTAAGTGATGCGATACTTACGGACATTCAAGCAATTGGGACCACTTACTCCAATCCTTGCCCTTAATGAAATCTGGGGTGAACCAAGCTTATAGGCTCACCCCTTTCATTACGTCGTTATTCGAGCAGTTAAGACTCGACGAAGGTGACGGATTCGGCGCTCGGCCGTAATTTGTGGCGCTTCGCTTCGGCCGATTGGGCGACCATCAAGGTCTAGGCCTATATCGCGCAATAGGTGCTCGTTATGCCAAGGAATATCATAGGCACTGCGACGTACTTTACGTTTCCATGCTCGATCTTCACGACGTAAATCGGCCTTCACGAGCACGGTGGCAAGTTTTAGATAAATTGAATGACTCATGGTTTTTCTCCAGTTTTTCGATTTTGCTGGGAAAAAGGCCACAAATTAAAAATAGAAAATTTGACTATTTAATCAGCTGCCTTGTTTCCACAGCCAATTAATATTGGTGTACGGATTATTGTTTTGCGTGTTTCGATTTTCGATCGCAACAAATGCTGGCCATAGTTGAGAAACCATTCAGTTTCCCCATGGGATCGATAAAGGCGCAAACGGTTTGAATGACAGTGAACTGTTTCATTGTGCGCCTCCTAGCAAAGTAATAATCCAATATATTTTGAGGGTATGAGCTTAAAGCTCATGGTTAAATTTTATGCAGATAAGAATAATATTCAACCACCAATTGTTAAAAAAATGAAAAACAATTTTTTAACCTAAAATTAAGTCCTCAGATGGGAAAAGAATAAGATATTTCTCTTGGAAATAACTCTCGTTCCACAGATTTGTTTTGTACATAAAAAAACCAGCTCTAATGAACTGGCTTTATTTTCAGTTAGTTAACTAGACGCCGTTTAGTAAAAACCACTCAAATGGAGTCACGACTGATCCTAGTAGACCGTGTCAATGACAACCCCTTTCTCAACTAGCCATTCAACATGGTCACCACTATTGAGCATGACAGCAACATCGATAGGCTGTTCAGGATCAAAAGCAAATTGCCAAACAAAAGAGATTTCCCACTGATTTTCACTGTGACTGCGCAATTCAAGCAAATCACCATCAATCAGCCATGTCTCTTCACCCTGACGCAGTGAAATACTCTCTACATCAAGATCCGCTGGTAAAGAACTGCTGGTCTCAAGGACGAGTGCGCCATGTAATGCTTGTTCTTGCATTTCACCAATGGTTGGCATTTTATTGAGCCAAAGGTTACTTTCTAATTGAATCTTAGCCTGATTAAAAACGATTTGATTATCTTGATCCCAACCAACTTGTGGTGCGGAGCAGCCTGCTAGCAATGCAAGACCTAACGAGATTGCGGCTATTCTTTTCATTTTTTCACCTTCATTTTGTTGATGACCACAGCGATGATTTTGGCGTCAATTGACTAAGCGATCAGCGCTCGTTCAACCACTGCTTGAGTATTTGAATGTCATTCTGATACTCGTTCTTTATTTCTTCAACCCAATCATCAATATTTTGCCACCATGTAGGGTGTTCAGGAGACTGTGCTTTTTGCGCCACTTTTTGAATATGTTTCAAACCAATAGAGCCCGCAGCCCCTTTAATTTTATGCGCTTCAGAAACAATGCCGTCTTGATCTTTTGCCGTCATATTAGAATCGAGTAATTCAATATAGTCGGGCATCATCTCTTCAAACATCGCGACACTATCAAACACCGGCTTGGTCCCTACAATGCCAATATAAGAATCAAGCATATCGAGATCCAACAAACGCTGATAGACGCCATCATTGACTGGTGACTTTTCGATGACCGGCTTCGGTAATGGCGCTTGGTCTTCAAATTCAGGGGTCATCATCGCGATCACATCTTGTACCGCAGAAACTGAGAGAGGCTTGCTGATCGCCTCATCCATACCTTTCTCATAATATTCTTCTTTATTTTTCAGAACATTCGCAGTGAGAGCCACCAGCGGAGGCACGATATCATAATGATCACGATAGTAAGCTGCGACATCAAAACCGGTCATATCCGGCAACTGAATATCCAGAAAAACTAAGTCATATAACTTAGGATCAAAAGTATCGATCGCTTCTTGTCCCGTCATAGCAACGGTCACACTATGCCCCATACTCTCTAACAATGAACGAGCAACGGTAATGTTGAGTTCAATATCTTCGACCATAAAGATATTCAACTTATGCTGAGCTGGGAGCAAAGCCGGCACTTTAATTTCATCGCAGCTCGCTAATGGTACGCGAACAGTGACAGTAAAGGTGCTACCAAAGCCCTCTTCACTGCTGACCGCAATATCACCATCCATCTTTTTAATCAGCTGCTTAGATACCGCAAGTCCAATCCCGGTTCCCACCGCATGCAAATTGTCTTTACCTGATTTAACTTGATAATACATGGCAAAGATTTTAGACAATTCTTCCTCTGGAATACCCACGCCCGAGTCTTCGACTTCTAAGGTCAGTAAGGCAAATTGGTCATCGCAATCGGCGCTGACTGACAATACCACCCCACCTTCTTTGGTAAACTTCATCGCATTACTGATCAAGTTCCACAGCACTTGACGAAGACGAGTCGCATCCACATTGATCGCGACAGGTAAGTCGCTCAATCTTTCTAAATCGAAACGTAAGCCTTTCTGTTCAGCCATTAGCGCCGCAATACTTTCAAGTTCAACGATAAATTCGTCAAAATTAAGCGGAGCTGGGTAGAGCTCAAGTTTACGACGGTCAAACTTATCCATATCGATAATATCGTTAAAGATACTGCCCAACGTGACCGCACTGACGTTAATCGTCTGCATATGTTTACGTTGCACATCCGTCATTGGGGTATCGAGTAACATACGACTCAAACCGACAATGCCGTTTAGCGGCGTACGTAATTCATGGCTAATGGTGGAAATAAAAGTGGTTTTATCGCGACTGGCTTTCTCTAAAGACTCTTGATGGCGCTTGCGCTCAGTGATATCACGGCCAAAACCAACCAAACCAAGGTGGTGCCCCTCTCTGTTGTAGAATGGAACTTTACGCAGTTCGAAGTAATTTTTGTGCCCATCAGGGTATTCCAACCATTGCTCATAAGTAATGGCTTGGTTATTGGCAAATACCGCTTCATCGGTTTCTACAATGTGCTGCGCATCTTCCTTGCTATAGACATCCCATGGCGTCAAACCCACCAGCTGAGACTCTTTTTTCCCCGTGAGCTCTTCTAGGGCTCGGTTACAACCAGAGAACACCCCTTCGGCGTTACGGTAATAGATGAGATCGGGCGAAGCATCGATAAATGAGCGCAACAACGCCGTTCGTTCTGCCAATTCAACTTGGGTGCGCTCACGTTGATAAACCTCGTTCTCGAGATCTTTCATCGCTTCTTCACGCGCTTCTTCGGCTTTTTTCCGCTCTTCGATTTCTTGATTCAACTGCGTAATGTTGTGCTGAAGCTGGTTGTGTAATTCCTGATCTCGCGAACGCATATCTTTTAGTTTGGAAACCATTTTCGATAAACGCTGGCGTGACTCTTCCAATTGGTCGACAACCACAGAAAGAAAATAAACCGCCCAAGGGGTGATAATCAAACCAAAGAAAACCGAACGGACAATATCGATATCATCGACGTGACCACTCAGCACTAAGGTAATACCTACCTGAACAACGACAGCTAATGCGACTAGCGCTAAGGCCAGTAAAATAGAGAAACGCAAGATACCCAGTTTGACTAACAAATCGACATAATACTGGGCAAGGTTTTTGATGGTGTTCATTCAGCGCTCCGGCGACAATCTTAGTTAGATCTTACCTGTTTTGCCCGAAATCGGCTAAAGATTCCATGGGTTGGCTGAGCTTAATTTTCGGATGTGTGATGCACACAAGTTTGATTGCGGCCATTTGCTTTGGCTTGATAGAGTGCGCTATCGGCAAGCGCCACCATCGCCTCCGCGTCATCATAATTATGAGGCTTGAGTGAGATGACTCCAATGCTTACGGTAATGTGGGTTGTTACCCGTGAGCTTTGGTGAGGAATCGCCAACCTTGCTACTTCAGCGTGAATTCTCTCAGCCAGTAATTGAGCGCCATCAGCCATGGTGTTGGGCAGAATAAATCCAAACTCTTCACCACCGTAACGGGCAACACAATCGCTGGAGCGAGAAGCAACGCGACGGAAAGCTTGCGCGACAGCAATTAGCGCCTCATCGCCTTTTTGATGGCCGTAATGATCGTTGTATCCCTTGAAGTCATCAATATCACACATCATCACGGTTAAAGGTTGTTTCTCACGTACATGCAGATGCCACAAGGTATCTAATTGCTCATCAAAGCGACGGCGATTAGAGATCTGAGTTAAACCATCAATAAAACTCAAGCGCTCAAGTTCTTGGTTAGCCGCTTCGAGTTTTTGTTCTGCTAGGTATCGCTCAGAGACATCGCGAGCCATCACCAAGACCCCGTTGGTTCCGGAGGCTGGATCGCGGAATGGGGATTTCACCACATCATACCAAGTGATCTCACCATTACTGTGGATTACTTGATCAATGTAGCGCAGAGATACTCCTTCATTCAGTACCTTACGATCGCTATCAGATAAGCGTTCATAAACTTCATTTGGAATCACATCTTGTAAGCGTTTACCAATCAAATCATCGACATCCGAGATGCCCATGCCTTTAACAAACGGCTCATTGCAAGCTTGGTAAACCATATTTTCGTTGAAGATACCAATCGAATCAGGACTCGACTCCAAGATGTTTTGTAAAATCGTATCACGCTGCGCTAGGGCGACTTCAGTATCTTTGCGCCTTTCCATTTCATCACGCAGACTTTGCTGCATATTGTGCCAATCGGTCACATCGTGACTGATGCCAAGCATGCCTAACGGCTCACCTTGGGTCGACATTAATAAGCTTTGATGCGTTTCTAATAAACAGCTTCGCCCCTGAGGGTCAACCGTCCAACGGCGCGTGGAAGCACGCCCTTTCATCACACCTTCAATGGCACTATAGCCTTCTTCAGCACGCTCCGCCCAAAAGCGGTCAAAGGCGCGGTTACTCACTACAGAGTCATCTTGTTTTTTAATAAAGATCAGTTCAGACAAACTATCAAAGGCACTTTTCACCACAGACAACGACTGCATCTCAGCCAACACTTCCACCGTACTGGATTTGTACGGGGTGACATATAAGAGCCACACCGAACGGCCGCGATATCGCGTTTGTCGTCCGGTGACTTCCACTTTAATCGTTTTACTGGCAGAAACCGCCCAATCAATTTGATAGCCAGCAAAACCGCTACCAGAGAATTGTTGGATAAGATTGTTGATAAATGAGGAGGGTAAAACTTCGGGCAACAAAAAAGAACGACCAACACGACGCACTCCCAACACTTGCGTAGCAAAAGCGTTGGAGAGCAATAACGCCCCCGACTTGGCATCAACCAATAGCAAAGGTGTGGGTGCATCTTGAATCAGTTTTTTCAGCTGCTGATTAAAACGAAAATAGAGACAAGCAATCATCGCGAAGACCACAACCACGATCAGCACTTCAAATCCATGGAGATGAAATGCGTTAGGGAGTTGTGCAAGGGTCTGCTCTATCATAGTGCTCTATATTAGGTGATCAAATTGAACGCGCTAAAAGATACCAGTTTATGTGCACTTAGTCTCGGTTAATCAAGGCTTAACGTAGATGAAAGGTTGTTCTATCAATGAACCTTGAGCACCGTCGCGATTTAGTGCACGACCAATTTCAGTCATTGCCAACCAACGGTTTTCACACCATAGCGGTGAAAGCAATGTCGGACGACGAGCTGCTGATGAGACGCGATGATAGACCACTTCAGGCGGCGTCATACGGATCATTTCACTGGCAATCGATACGTACTCTTCTAATTCAGGCGCTTCCAAACGGCCTGCTCGCCACGCCTTCGCCATGGTACTGCCTTCAACGATATGCAAACCATGCAGCTTAATACCGTCTGTCCCCACCGCTAACACTTTCTCTAGCGTTTGCACATTGTCATCACGGGTTTCTTTTGGCAAGCCAACAATCAGATGGGTACACACTTTAATACCCAAAGCTCGGGCACGCTGAGTAATTTCGGCATAACATTCAAAATCATGACCGCGATTGATGTGTTTTAGTGTTTGGTTATTAGCGGTTTGTAAGCCAAGTTCAAGCCAGATTTCATAGCCTTGCTCAACATAGCCAGACAAAAGATCTAACACTGCATCGGGCACACAGTCAGGACGAGTTCCAACACAAAGACCCACGATATCGGCAGCCTTCAATGCCTCTTCATACATATTCCTGAGGACTTGAACTTCACCATAGGTACTGGTGTAGGCTTGAAAATAAGCGAGGTATTTTTTGGCGCGAACAATTTCACCCGCGCGATCAGTTAATTGCTCAACAATGCTTTTGACTTGCGTTTGCTCATCGACAAAAGAGGCAACATTGCAAAAGGTGCACCCTCCTCGACCAATCGTACCATCACGATTTGGGCAGCTAAATCCGCCATGAAGAGTAAGCTTATGGACTTTTTCACCATAGCGACGCTGAAGATCTTGGCCGATGGTATTAACTAATTCGTGTAATTGCATTCTTATTTAAATCGTAATGATTATCATTATATTTAGTGTAATTTGATTACACCTTTGAAACCTTTTTTTAGCACCTGAGATCTAACCACATTTATTATTTTGATCCCTATCACAAATCAATAAACATGCAAAAACACGTGCTTCACACTAGAAATTAGTCAAAAAACAAACATAAAATCTACTTATTATGCGAAAAAACTGCGCAACAGAGCGGAGTTTTGATTGATTTTTAGGCCTAGTAAATTGTAGGATACTTACAGGTTTTACTTGCTCGGCGTAAGCCAATTAAAAAACTAACTGCAAGAAAATCGGTGATAGACAGATCCCACCTATATAAATCACTACTTTAGTGATGCAGTAAAATGGATATCACCAAGGATTGTCTTTCTCGCAACATTTTTCCTGTGAGAAGAAGAAGGGAATCAAACTTGAACAACCTCGTTCAGGTGCGAATCAAATTATAAAAGGAAGTGACGTGCGATTAAGTTCGCTTAATCGAAGTGCGTCCAAATTAGATTGGAAGGATGTATCTATGGTAGATAGAGAGCAGAGCGCACGAGGTCTGTATACTCCTGAACTGGAGCACGACGCTTGTGGTATCGGTTTTGTCGCTCACCTAAAAAACCGTAAATCTCACGAAGTTGTTACTCAAGCTCTTGATATGCTGGCACGTATGGAACACCGTGGCGGCCAAGGCTGCGATCCATGCAGTGGCGATGGCGCAGGTATTCTACTTCAGAAGCCTCATGAATTTCTTTTAGAAGAAGCGGTCAAGCTTGGTATCAAGCTACCTTCTTTTGAAAAGTACGGTGTCGGTGTGGTTCTCTTCCCGAGAGATCAGCACAAGCGCGAGCAATGTCGTGACATTTTAGAGCGTAACGCTAAGCGTTTAGATCTCGAAGTGATTGGCTACCGTGTATTGCCTACCGACAACTCAATGATTGGTGCTGACCCTCTTAGCACTGAACCTCAATTTGAACACGTGTTTGTTACCGGTGGCCCAGGTGTGACACCTGAAGAGCTAGAACGTAAGCTTTACGTTTTACGTAACTACACCGTACGGGTTTGTTTAGAAAGCGTCTCGAACATTGGTGATGATTTTTACATCAACTCCATGTCGTACAAAACACTTGTCTATAAAGGCCAGTTAACCACCGAACAAGTACCGCAGTACTTCTTGGATTTACAAAATCCAACCATGGTAACGGCATTAGCGCTGGTTCACTCGCGCTTCTCAACCAACACCTTCCCTCGCTGGCGCCTAGCGCAGCCTTTCCGCTACATTGCCCACAACGGTGAAATCAACACTGTTCGCGGTAACTTGAACTGGATGAAGGCGCGTGAAGCGATCATCGAATCGGATCTGTTTACCCAAGCAGAAATCGACATGCTACTGCCTATCTGTCAGGAAGGCAGCTCAGATTCATCTAACTTTGATATGGCACTTGAGCTCCTAGTTCTTTCTGGTCGTAGCCTGCCACATGCCTTGATGATGATGATCCCTGAAGCATGGCAAGAAAACAAAAACATGGACCCAACTCGTCGTGCGTTCTATCAGTACCACGCCAACGTAATGGAACCATGGGATGGCCCTGCATCAGTGTGCTTCACTGATGGGGTACAAGTTGGTGCAACGCTTGACCGTAATGGTCTACGTCCTTCTCGCTACACAGTGACTAAAGATGATTTCCTTGTAATGGCATCTGAGTCTGGCGTGGTGGATATTGCACCTGAGAACGTCGAGTTCCGTGGTCGCCTGCAACCAGGTCGTATCTTCGTTGCTGACCTTGAACAAGGCCGTATCATTTCTGATGAAGAAGTGAAAGATGGCATTGCCTCATCGCAGCCTTATGAAAAATGGGTTGAAGAAAACCTACTCAGCCTGAAGAAACTGCCTGACGCGAGCAACGAATTTAGCCAACCATCACCAGAGAAATTGCTGCACAAGCAGCAATCGTTCGGTGTGAGCTCTGAAGAAGTAAATGAAATCATTCTGCCTCTTGCAAAAACAGGCTACGAGCCGCTTTCTGCAATGGGTGCCGACTGGCCTCTAGCCATTTTGTCGCACCAATCTCAGCACCTTTCTAACTACTTTAAGCAGTTGTTTGCTCAAGTAACCAACCCGCCAATCGACCCGATTCGTGAGCGTATGGTAATGTCTCTGAATACTTACCTAGGTAAAGATCAGAACCTACTTGCGGAAACTCCACAGCACTGTCAGAAAGTTGAGCTTGAGTCACCAGTCTTGTCTAACTCTGAGTTAGAGAAACTGCGCGCCATTGATAATGAGCACTTACAAGCAAAAACTCTTGATATCGTATTCCAAGCCAATGAAGACGAAGGCAAGCTTGAGCGCGCACTGAAACGTATTTGTCAGTACGCTGAAGATGCCGTTGTCGATGGTTACTCAATCATCTTGCTAACGGACCGAGCGGTTAACTCTAACCACGCCGCAATTCCTGCGATGCTGGCTGTCGGCGCGGTTCACCACCACCTGATCCGTAAAGGTTTACGTGCGAAGTGTGACATCGTGGTTGAAACCGGTGACGCACGCGAAACACATCACTTTGCAACACTGATTGGTTACGGCGCAAACGCAGTTAACCCATATCTTGTGATTGAAACCATTGTTGAACTGCAACGTACGAAGAAACTCGATCCAAGCATTTCAGCCAAAGAGTACTTCGCTAACTACCGCAAAGGGGTTAACGGCGGCCTGCTGAAAATCTTCTCGAAAATGGGTATTTCAACCCTACAGTCTTACCACGGCGCACAGATCTTTGAAGCACTTGGTATCAGTAAATCTGTGGTTGATAAGTACTTCACCGGTACAGTAACGCGTATTGAAGGTCTGACTATCGATGACATCGCCAAAGAAGTATTGGTTCGTCACCGCGTAGGTTACCCAATGCGTGAAATCCCAGTACAAGTTCTCGATGTCGGTGGCGTTTACCAGTGGAAACAGCGTGGTGAAAAACACCTGTTTAACCCTGAGACCATTTCACTACTGCAAGAATCGACGCGTAACAAAGACTACGCTCAATTTAAGCAATACGCGAAAGCGGTTGATGATCAAGGCGACAACGCAGCCACACTGCGTAGCCAACTGGATTTCATCAAAAATCCAGCCGGTTCAATTCCATTAGAAGAAGTAGAACCGATTGAGAACATCCTAAAACGCTTTGCAACTGGTGCAATGTCATTTGGTTCGATCTCTCATGAAGCTCACTCGACACTCGCAGTGGCAATGAACCGCATCGGCGCGAAGTCGAACTCTGGCGAAGGTGGTGAAGACCCGGTTCGTTTTGAGAAAAAAGATAACGGTGACTGGGAACGTTCAGCAATCAAACAGGTAGCATCGGGCCGTTTTGGCGTGACCTCTTACTACCTAACCAATGCCGATGAGCTGCAAATTAAAATGGCTCAAGGCGCGAAACCAGGCGAAGGTGGTCAGCTACCGGGTGATAAAGTCGACGATTGGATCGGTGCAACGCGTCACTCGACTCCAGGAGTTGGTCTTATTTCACCACCGCCACACCACGACATCTATTCGATCGAAGATTTGGCTCAGCTGATCTACGATCTGAAAAATGCAAACCGTGCTGGACGTGTCAACGTTAAGCTGGTTTCAGAGGCCGGTGTTGGCACGATTGCTTCGGGTGTTGCCAAAGCCAAAGCTGACGTAGTTCTCATTGCTGGTTTCGATGGCGGTACTGGTGCATCACCGATGTCATCAATTCGTCACACCGGTCTACCTTGGGAGCTGGGTCTAGCAGAAACGCACCAAACGCTACTGAAAAACGGCCTACGTAACCGTATCGTTGTTCAGTCAGATGGTCAGATGAAAACCCCTCGCGATCTTGCAGTAGCGACGCTACTGGGTGCTGAAGAATGGGGCGTAGCAACCGCAGCGCTTGTGGTTGAAGGCTGTATCATGATGCGTAAGTGTCATAAAAACACCTGCCCTGTTGGTATCGCAACTCAAAACAAAACCCTGCGTGAGCGCTTTGATGGCCGCGTAGAAGACGTCGTGACTTTCTTCCAATACATGGCTGAAGGTTTGCGTGAAGTGATGGCAGAGCTGGGTTTCCGCTCAATTGATGAGATGGTGGGTCAATCACAGAAACTCAAAGTTCGTGATGATATTGGCCACTGGAAATACAAAAACCTCGATCTATCGCCTGTGCTGCACATTGAGCCAGCGCGTGCAGAAGATGGTGTTTATAACCAGACCGAACAAAACCATAACCTAGAAAACGTCTTAGACCGTAAGTTGATTCAAGCAGCCATTCCTGCACTTGAAAAAGGTGAAGCGGTGACAGCTGAATTCCCAATCATTAACACTGACCGTTCAGCGGGTACTATGCTGTCGAATGAAATTTCGAAAGTGTATAAAGACCAAGGTCTACCACAACCGATGAAGGTTAAATTCTACGGTTCTGCTGGTCAGTCGTTTGGTGCTTTCCTGGCGAAAGGCGTCAAGTTTGAAGTTGAAGGCGATGCCAACGACTACTGGGGTAAAGGTCTCTCTGGCGGTACGTTAGTTCTGTACCCAGATGCAAAATCGACCATCGTCGCTGAAGATAACATCGTCGTAGGTAACGTTTGTTTCTACGGTGCAACCTCGGGTGAGTCATTCATTCGCGGTATGGCTGGCGAGCGTTTCTGTGTACGTAACTCAGGCGCGAAAGTCGTGGTTGAAGGCGTGGGTGACCACGGTTGTGAATACATGACTGGTGGTGCCGCGATCATCCTAGGTTCAACAGGTCGTAACTTCGCTGCGGGTATGAGTGGTGGTGTCGCGTACGTGTGGGACAAAGCCGGTGACTTTGAAACCAAGCTAAACCCAGAGCTGGTCGACTTAGACCCTATCGAGCAAGAAGATAAAGATCTTCTACTGGATATGCTGACTAAGCATGTCGAATTCACAGGAAGTGAAGTTGCTCAATCTTTCCTCAACAACTTTGAAGCAAGCCTAGCCTCTTTGGTTAAGGTCATGCCGCGTGATTACAAAGCGGTTCTTCAAAAGCGTAAAGCGGAAGCTGAGCAGGCACAAACGGAAGAAGTGGAGGCAGTATAATGGGTAAGCCTACTGGATTTTTAGAACATGGCCGTGAGCTTCCAAAGAAGCTTGATCCTTCAGTGCGAATTGAAGACAACAAAGAGTTCGTTCTTAACGAAGAGTTTGGTGACAAAATTAACACTCAAGCTTCTCGTTGTATGGACTGTGGCGTACCGTTTTGTCATAACGGCTGTCCTATCGGTAACATCATTCCTGAATTTAATGATGCGGTGTTCCGCGATAGCTGGGAAGAGGCTTGGAATATTCTAAGCTCGACCAACAATTTCCCTGAGTTTACCGGTCGTGTTTGTCCTGCGCCTTGTGAAAGCGCATGTGTTCTTGGTATCAACCAAGATCCAATCACTATCTGTAATATTGAAAAAACCATCGTTGAAACCGCCTACCGTGAAGGCTATGCCAAGCCGAAGAAACCTCGTGTTCGTACCGGTAAAACCGTTGCGATCATCGGTTCAGGCCCTGCAGGTCTTGCCGCTGCTGAACAGCTCAATAGCGCAGGTCATTGCGTGACCGTATTTGAGCGTGATGAAAAAGTGGGTGGTCTACTGCGTTTCGGTATCCCCGACTTCAAACTGGGTATGGACGTGATTGACCGTAAGATCAATCTTATGGCCGATGCGGGTATCGAATTCAAAGTCAATCAACACATCGGTGTTGATGTGAATGCACAGCAACTTCGCCAAGAATTTGATGTGGTTCTTTTGACGGGCGGTTCAACCGTTCCCCGCGACCTACCGGTTCCGGGACGTGAACTAAAAGGGGTGCATTTCGCGATGGACTTCCTTGGTCAAAACAACCGTCGTGCCAATGAAATGGATCTAAAGGGTGAAGAAATTCACGCTAAAGACAAGCATGTTGTGGTCATCGGTGGCGGCGATACAGGCTCTGACTGTGTCGGCACCTCAAACCGCCATAAAGCAGCGAGCGTTACTCAGGTAGAGATCATGCCGATCCCACCGGAAAAACGCCCTGCCAATATGCCTTGGCCACAATTCCCGATGATCATGAAGACCACCACTTCTCATGAAGAAGGGTGTGAACGTCATTGGAACATTCTGACCAAAGAGTTTATCGGCAACGATAAAGGCGAAGTGACTGGTCTACGTATTGCTGACATCGTATGGCAAGACGCAAAACCAGGTGAACGACCTGGTTTTGAAGAAGTGGCGAACACTGAACGTGTGATCCCTTGTGATATGGCTTTCCTTGCGATGGGCTTCTTACACCCAGAACCAACCGGTGTACTGGCACAGCTTGACGTTAAACTCGATGAGCGTGGCAATGTCGCAACAGAAGGCTTTGCAACCAGCCAGAAAGGTGTCTTTGCTGCCGGTGATATGCGCACAGGCCAATCTTTAGTCGTGCGTTGTATCAACGAAGGTCGCGAATGTGCGATTGCGATTGATAACCATCTAATGGGTAACTCGAACCTAGAAGCAAAAGCCAATTCACTGATGCTTTCTGCTTAATGTAATTCGGCGGGAGCTTACGCTCTCGCCAATCAGTTCCTTCAATCTATACCTTTGACCAGCCTTGCGCTGGTCTTTTTTATGACTGCGCTTTTCACCATTTAATTGATCGTTTTACCTCTATTTAGCGTACTCTGCTAAACTGAAATACTCATGAATTCAAAGACAAAAAACATGAAAAGAACCTTACTTCTATGCCTTAGTAGTTTTGTCATGGCGGGTTGTAGCCATGGAGGGACAGCAATGACCAATAAGATAAACCAAGTTTGTGGCGACAAACCTAACTGTGTATCCACTTTAGATCAGCGTGAAAAGTTCCACATAGCCCCTTATCCACTCAAGGCGAATGTTACCATTAACCAAATAGAACAAGCGGCTCTTAAGCTATCAGGCGCAAAAACCGCAGTAAGCGATGATAATTACCTACGCATTGAATGCACCAGCACGATTATGCGGTTTGTTGATGATTTGGAGTTACAGATTAAGGACGGTCAGTTGATCGTACGTTCAGAGTCACGCGTGGGTTATTCTGATTTTGGCGTCAATCGTAAGCGAGCAGAACAACTCAGAAACTATCTTAATGAAGCGGGTTTGCTTGGGGTAGAATAAGCGAGAAGCGAGAAGCGAGAAGCGAGAAGCGAGAAGCGAGAAGCGAGAAGCGAGAAGCGAGAAGCGAGAAGCGAGAAGCGAGAAGCGAGAAGCGAGAAGCGAGAAGATTTTAGCCGCATTACATTGTGCTGCAAAACAAAAAAGCCACGATATCCATCGTGGCTTTTGCATTGTTTTCACGGCGTCTTACTGATTACTCAGCTTCCGCTTGCTCTCGGAATACCACCAAACGTTTAGGGGCAACACGGCCTCTGTCGTCGATTTGCGCGACACCGATGAAGAGTTTTTCTTCACCACTGGTCATTCGCACGGTACCTTCAGCTGGTGCGCCAGAAACTTGAACTGGCATACCGTGTTGAACCAAATCGGTCAACTCAGCATTCATGTTCACTTCTGGTAGATCTTCCACAGCACTATCCATTGGCATTAACAATGGGTCAAGCAGCTCGCGAGGAGCAATCTCTTCACGATATGCTTGCTCAAGCAATTCATTTAGCTGCTCAAGAGTAACCATTTTCTCGTAAGGATACTTAGCAACCGCAGTACGACGAAGCATCGTCACATGTGCGCCACAGCCAAGTAATTCACCTAAGTCATCCACGATAGTGCGAATGTAAGTGCCTTTTGAGCAATGTACTTCCATCTCTACTTCATCACCTTCAAAGCGATGTAGCACGATTTCATATACAGTGATCTTGCGCGATTCACGCGGTACTTCAATGCCTGCTCGTGCATATTCATACAAAGGCTTACCTTGGTATTTTAGCGCCGAGAACATTGAAGGAACTTGATCAGATTGGCCACGAAATGTCTCAATGCAAGCTTCAAGCTTAGCCAAATCAACATCAATTGGGCGCGTTTCTACCACTTCACCGTCAGAGTCTGAGGTGTTAGTGCGCTCGCCTAGTTTGGCAATCACACGGTAGCGCTTATCTGAATCAAGTAAGAACTGTGAAAACTTGGTCGCTTCACCCAAGCAAATTGGCAGCATGCCAGTTGCAAGTGGATCTAGAGCGCCAGTATGACCGGCTTTTTCAGCAAAGTAGATACGTTTAACTTTTTGCAACGCATCGTTTGAAGAAATACCCGTTGGTTTATCCAGAAGGATAACGCCATCAATAGGACGACCTTTGCGACGGCGAGCCATTACTCTTCGTCCTCACGACCAGAATCTTTTTGCTTCTTCTTATCGTTACTGATCACTTCGCTTACAAGGTTAGACATGCGCATACCTTCAACCAAAGTGTTGTCGTAGTAGAAACGGATTTCTGGAGTTAGACGTAGACGAATACGCTTGCCAAGCATCATACGGATATGAACTTCATGCTCGCGTAGTGCCGCTAGACACGACTCAGGCGTTTGCTCACCTACACATAGGAAAGTAACGAATACTTTTGTGTACGCAAGGTCACGTGAGACTTCAACATCTGAGATGGTAACCATACCCAAACGAGAATCACGAACTTCGCGTTGTAGGATCATCGCCAATTCTTTTTGCAGCTGCTGTGAAACTCGCTGCGTGCGGCTAAATTCTTTTGCCATAAAATATTTCTCTTAAATAGAAAGAATGGGGGGATGGTTATCCCAGCCCCCCATGGTGTATTCAACAACCAATTACTAATTACCTTTCAAGGCATTAAGTAATTTTAGTCTATTAATCTAGTGTACGTTTGATTTCGATGATTTCGAATACTTCGATTTGGTCGCCTACGCGAACATCGTTGTAGTTCTTAACGCCGATACCACACTCGTAACCATTTTTAACTTCTTGAACGTCATCTTTAAAGCGACGAAGTGACTCTAGTTCACCTTCGTAGATTACAACGTTATCACGCAGTACGCGGATTGGGTTGTTACGCTTAATTAGACCTTCAGTAACCATACAACCAGCGATTGCGCCCAGTTTAGGTGACTTAAATACGTCACGAACTTCAGCAAGACCAATGATCTCTTGCTTGAATTCTGGAGCAAGCATACCGCTCATTGCTTGTTTAACTTCGTCAATCAATTGGTAAATGATTGAGTAGTAACGTAGATCAACGCTTGCAGATTCGATAGCACGACGCGCAGACGCATCAGCACGAACGTTAAAGCCAAGGATGATAGCGTTTGAAGCTTCAGCAAGTACTGCATCAGTTTCAGTAATACCACCAACACCAGAACCTACGATGTTTACTTTCACTTCGTCAGTAGACAGTTTCTGTAGTGAGTCAGCAATTGCTTCCACAGAACCTTGTACGTCCGCTTTCAGTACTACGTTTAGCTCAGCAACTTCACCAGCAGCCATGTTCGCGAACATGTTTTCTAGTTTCGATTTCTGCTGACGAGCAAGTTTCACTTCACGGAACTTACCAGCACGGTAGTTTGCAACTTCACGCGCTTTACGCTCGTCACGAACTACAGTCGCTTCGTCACCTGATGACGGCACACCTGAAAGACCTAGGATCTCTACAGGGATAGACGGACCAGCTGAAGTAATTTCTTTACCTAGCTCATCGCGCATTGCACGTACACGGCCGTACTCTTGACCACAAAGAACGATATCGCCTTTGTTTAGAGTACCAGACTGAACAAGAACCGTCGCAACTGGACCGCGGCCTTTATCTAGGCGAGATTCAACTACAACACCTGATGCCATGCCTTCAGCAACAGCAGTCAGTTCTAGTACTTCAGACTGAAGAAGGATCGCTTCTAGAAGACCATCAACGTTGGTACCTTCTTTTGCAGAGATGTGAACGAACATGTTCTCACCGCCCCATTCCTCAGGAATAACGTCATATTGAGCAAGCTCGTTCTTAACGTTATCTGGGTTTGCGCCTTCTTTATCGATCTTGTTCACTGCAACAATCAGAGGAACGCCAGCTGCTTTCGCGTGCTGAATCGCTTCTACTGTTTGTGGCATTACGCCATCGTCCGCTGCAACAACTAGTACAACGATATCCGTCGCTTGAGCACCACGAGCACGCATAGCAGTAAACGCCGCGTGTCCAGGAGTATCAAGGAACGTGATCATACCGTTGTCAGTTTCAACGTGGTAAGCACCGATATGCTGTGTGATACCGCCCGCTTCGCCAGATGCAACGTGAGTACGACGAATGTAGTCAAGTGTTGACGTTTTACCGTGGTCAACGTGACCCATGATAGTTACAACCGGAGCACGAGGAACTGCTTCTTCGCTGTTATCACGATCGCTTAGTTCCGCTTCTTCAAGTTCGTTCTCTTTACGTAGAACAACCTTGTGACCCATTTCTTCTGCTACAAGTTGTGCAGTTTCTTGGTCGATAACTTGGTTGATAGTCGCCATAGCGCCCATCTTCATCATCACTTTGATAACTTCAGTCGCTTTAACCGACATTTTGTTAGCAAGTTCAGATAGAACGATAGTTTCGCCAATTACAACGTCTGCTTTAGCAACCGCTGCAGTTTTATCAAATGCTTGAGTTAGCGCGCTTGATTTCGCTAATTTACCACGACCGCCGCGAGCACCACGAGCACCGCGAGCGTTGTTACGGCCACCGCGTTCTTGTGAATCACTCTTAGAAGACATCTTCTTCTGTTTGCGACGACGAGTAGAGGCACCTTCTTCTTTAAGATCTGCAGCATCTTCCGCTTCACGAGCGTAAGTTGATGTAGTTAGGTGGTAGTCAGCGTTCTCTAACTCTTTCTTTTTCTTTTCTTCTTCAGTCCAACGCTCGCCGTTTTCTTCAGCAAGTTTACGCGCTTCTTCAACAAGCTTAGCTGCTTCTTGTTCCGCTTTACGTTGAGCTTCTTCTTCCTGACGACGTTTTAGTTCATCAGCTTCTTTTTTAGCTTGCGTATTCACATCCGCATTTTTTGCATTCATGTCTTTCTTAGCCTTATCAGCTTGTACGCGTTGGGCCTTTTCTTCAACGTCACGTTTTGCATCCGCTTCTCGTTTCGCTTTCTCTTCGGCCTCGCGTTGTGCTTTCTCTGCAGCTTCGCGTTGTGCTAGTTCCTCAGCCTCACGCTTTGCTAGCTCTTCCGCTTCTCGCTTTGCAGCTTCTTCAGCTTCACGACTTGCTTGATCTTCAATAGAGCTGCGTTTTACGTAAGTGCGCTTTTTACGCACTTCAACTTGCACATCTTTACTCTTACCGCCACCAGCGTTAACACTTAGCGTGCTGCGTGTTTTACGCTGCAACGTCAAACGTGTTGGTGCTGACTCGCCCGATGTATCACCGTGTTCTTTTTTCAGATGACTAAGCAGCGTTTGCTTCTCGTCTTCTGAAATCGCATCGCTGCCTGATTTGTTAATTCCAGCATCAGCAAGTTGTTCAATCAAGCGGTCGACTGGCGTACCAATCTCTTCACCCAGAGTTTTAACTGTAAGTTGTGTCATTCCGCTACCTCCTTGCTGAAATTATGCTTCGTCTCCGAACCAACAAATATTACGTGCAGCCATGATTAGTTCACCAGCTCGCTCGTCAGTTAGTCCTTCAACACCTTCTAGATCGTCGATACCTTGGTCCGCTAGGTCTTCAAGTGTTGCAACACCCTTAGCAGCCAATTTGAATGCCATTTCACGCTCTAGACCTTCCAAGCCTAGTAGATCGTCAGCTGGCTCAAGACCATCAAAGGTCTCTTCTTTTGCTAGAGCAAGCGTGGTTAACGCTTCTTTAGCACGGTTGCGTAGCTCTTCGATGATTTCTTCGTTCAGACCATCAACGTCTAGTAGTTCGTTTACTGGTACGTAAGCGATTTCTTCTAGGCTAGAGAAACCTTCTTCAACAAGTAGTTGAGCAAAGTCTTCTTCAAGATCTAGGTACTTCATGAAGTTTTCGATCGACGCTTGAGATTCTTCAGCATGTTTCTTCTGTAGATCTGCAACCGTCATAACATTCAGTTCCCAACCGGTTAGTTGAGATGCTAGACGTACGTTCTGACCATTACGGCCGATCGCTTGTGCTAGGTTGTCCGCTTCAACAGCGATGTCCATTGAATGCGCATCTTCATCAACGATGATTGATGCTACGTCCGCAGGCGCCATTGCGTTGATAACGAATTGCGCTGGGTTATCATCCCAAAGCACGATATCAATACGCTCACCGCCAAGTTCGCCAGATACTGCTTGTACACGTGCACCACGCATACCAACACACGCACCAACAGGGTCGATACGACGGTCGTTTGTTTTCACAGCGATCTTAGCACGAGAACCTGGATCACGAGCTGCGCCTTTCAATTCGATGATTTCTTCAGCGATTTCTGGCACTTCTACGCGGAACAGTTCAGCTAGCATTTCTGGTTTAGAACGCGTAACGAACAGTTGGAAACCACGAGCTTCTGGCGCTACTTTATAAAGTAGACCACGAATACGGTCGCCTGGACGGAAGTTTTCACGTGGAAGTTGGTCATCACGTAGGATAACAGCTTCAGCGTTGTTGCCTAGGTCTAGAACGATGGTCTCACGGTTAACTTTCTTAACTGCGCCTGTTACTAGGTCGCCTTCGTTGTCGATGAACTGTTCAACGATTTGAGCGCGCTCAGCTTCACGTACTTTTTGTACGATAACTTGCTTCGCTGTTTGCGTCGTAATACGGTCAAACGTTACCGATTCAATTTCGTCTTCAATGAAGTCGCCTAATTGAACTGTTTCGTCATCGTATTGTGCAGCTTCTAGTGAAATCTCTTTTGTTGGGAATTCAACTTCCTCAACAACTAACCAACGACGGAAAGTTTCGAATTCGCCAGTTTTACGGTCAATAGCAACGCGAACGTCGATCTCAAGTTCACGTTTTTTCTTAGTAGAAGTAGCTAGAGCGATTTCTAGTGCTTCGAAAATACGCTCACGAGGAACACCTTTCTCGTTCGATACTGCCTCTGCTACCGCTAAAATTTCTTTACTCATTTTAATTAGCCTCTAAGCTTTAATTTTTAGGGACCTAAAATTTAGGGATCAGGTTAGCTTTGGAAATGTTGCTTAACGCAAACTGCTCTTCATTACCATCCACAGTAACAGAGACTGTCTCGCCATCAATGGATAGGATTTCACCTTTCCACTTACGACGGTTATTCGCAGCCATCTTCAAAACGATATTCACTTCATGACCAATAAATTGCTCATAGTGTGCCGCTTTGAATAGCGGTCTTTCTAAACCAGGAGATGAAACTTCAAGACTATAAGCCACTGAAATAGGGTCTTCTACGTCAAGTACAGCACTTACTTGGCGACTAACTTCTGCGCAATCATCTACAAAAATACCATTTTCATGGTCAATATAGATGCGTAGTGTTGAGTGCTCTCCTGCACGAATAAATTCTAATCCAACCAACTCGTAGCCTGACGCCTGTACTGGCGCCTCTAGCATTTCAGCTAATTGTCTTTCTAAACCAGTCATTTGAACCACTCCAGAAACAAAAAAAGGGCATAGAGCCCAATTTAAATTCCAAGCAAGATCTAAATCCAATTACAGGAATTTAGATAACAAAAAACCCCGAAAAAGTCGGGGTTTTTTATTGCTGGACCCTGATGAGTTAAACAGTCGTTGCTTAACTCGCAAAACAA
Source organism: Vibrio ichthyoenteri ATCC 700023 (assembly GCF_000222605.1). Lineage (GTDB taxonomy): Bacteria > Pseudomonadota > Gammaproteobacteria > Enterobacterales > Vibrionaceae > Vibrio > Vibrio ichthyoenteri. The sequence continues at coordinate 46,152 of NZ_AFWF01000084.1, forward strand.
AATACATTGTTTTGCACAAACTTGTCCTAATCAAAGGATTGGTTGCGGGGGCCGGATTTGAACCGACGACCTTCGGGTTATGAGCCCGACGAGCTACCAAGCTGCTCCACCCCGCGTCCGACTTGTTGAGTATTATACGCTCAACGAGTTTATTTACAAGTTTGTAAATCAATGGTGCCGAGAGAGGGACTCGAACCCTCACACCATAGGCACTAGCACCTCATGCTAGCGTGTCTACCAATTTCACCATCTCGGCATTAATCGCTTATTGCGGGATTTCTTCGCTCATTGGAGCTGGAACATCACTCGCTACGTCATCAGCTACCTGCTCAACAACTTGACCTTGTGTCGGGTCAATCCACTGAGATTCAGTTTTGTGTGTAGATAGATTACCTAACACTAAGCTGATAACAAAAAATACTGTTGCAAAAATTGCAGTCATTCGGGTTAAGAAATTACCTGAGCCGCTTGCGCCAAACACTGTGTTTGATGCGCCTGCACCGAATGAGGCTCCCATATCTGCGCCTTTACCTTGTTGAATCAACACTAGGCCGATTACACCAACCGCTGCCAACAGGTAAATCACAAGTAGAACTGAAAACATGTTGTCCACCTATGTTCCAAATTGTTAGGCCAGCGACGTTCGAAATAAAATCCCAGAACAAGGCTAGCGACCTCCTTACTGAAGGCCGAGCAATACTAGCGAAACACTCCAAGGCTGACAAGAGAAAATTGACAAAAAAGCATAAGTTTAGAATCAAACGGTTAAAAAACTAACAATCCTTATCTTCCCTACCGACTTCAAGCAAATAAAAAGGGGCCAATGCCCCTTTGTTATTCTATTTAGCTTACAAAGCGATCAAAAACTCGCTTTAACGGCTTCGGCAATTTTCAAGGCTGAGCTTTGTACTAATTCAGCGTCTTCACCTTCCACCATGACACGAATTAGCGGCTCTGTTCCTGACTTACGTAGCAGGACTCGACCTTTATCACCCAAGATCGCTTCAACTTGTACAACCGACTCTTTTACAGCGTCAGCTTCTAATGGATTGCTGTCTCCACTAAAACGAATGTTTTCTAGCACTTGCGGGTATAACGTCATACCTTGTGATAGTTCATTTAGATTCATTTCACTGCCAATAACTGACGCCAAAACTTGTAGCGCAGCAACAATCGCATCACCGGTTGTTACTTTATCAAGCAAGATAACGTGACCAGAGTTTTCTGCACCAATCTTCCAGCCTTTTTCCAGCAGTTTTTCCATCACATAGCGGTCACCGACAGCAGCGCGAACAAATGGAATCCCCAACTGTTTCAAGCCGTTTTCCATGCCGAGGTTGGTCATTAGCGTTCCAACCACACCACCTTTAAGTTCACCACGGCGTAAGGCATCACGTGCAATGATGTAAGCAATTTGATCGCCATCGACTTTATTGCCTAGGTGGTCAACCATAATGATGCGGTCGCCATCACCATCAAAGGCAAGCCCCAACGCCGCGCCTTCAGCAACCACTCGCTTTTGTAATGCACGAACATCGGTCGCGCCAACTTCATCGTTGATGTTGATACCGTTCGGCTCAACACCCATCGCGATAACTTCAGCGCCTAGCTCAGAAAAGACTGCAGGTGCAATGTGGTACGTCGCGCCATTAGCGCAATCAACAACGATTTTCAAACCAGCAAGGCTAAGCTCTGTAGGGAAAGTGCTCTTACAAAACTCAATGTAACGACCAGCAGCATCATTTAAACGCATTGCTTTGCCCAGCATCGCAGATTCAACACATTCAATGTCTTTATCCAACTCAGCTTCAATCGCCAATTCAACTTCGTCTGGCAATTTCATGCCTTCAGACGAAAAGAATTTGATGCCGTTATCGTAATATGGGTTGTGCGATGCTGAAATAACAATCCCCGCTTCTGCGCGAAAAGTTTGAGTCAAATAAGCAACCGCCGGTGTTGGCATCGGTCCGGTAAAGGTCGCTTGTAAGCCAGCCGCCGCTAGGCCAGCTTCTAGAGCCGATTCCAACATATAGCCAGAAATACGAGTATCTTTACCGATAATAACTTTTTTTGTGCCTTGTTTCGCAAGCACTCGACCAGCAGCCCAGCCAAGTTTAAGGACGAAATCAGGAGTAATAGGGTACTGCCCAACTTTGCCACGAACACCGTCGGTACCAAAATAACGTCTGTTGTTCGACATGAGGTTTCCTTTATTCTTATTGAATTTATTGGTTTTCTAAAGTAGCAGTCACAACTTTGATTGCATCAAGCGTTTGTTCAAAGTCGTGCACGCGAATAATTTGTGCGCCTTTCATTGCTGCGATAGTGGCGCAACTGACACTGGCAGCCACACACTCTGCAGGTGCTTTATCCAACAATTTAAACAACATTGATTTGCGCGACATCCCCGCCAATAGAGGCAGATTAAATTGATGAAACTGCTCCAAGCGAGCCAGCATCTGGTAATTATGCACTAAGGTTTTACCAAATCCAAAGCCAGGGTCAAGAATCAACTGTGCACGTTGAATACCGACCGCTTCGCAAGCTTCAATTCGCTCTTGGAGAAAGTCGCCGACTTCTTGCATCAGGTCATCATAATGCGGATTGGTCTGCATGCTGCGTGGCTGACCTTGCATATGCATCAGACAAATCGGTAATCCCGACTCCGCAGCAACCTCGAGCGCTCCCGGTTCACGTAATGAACGCACATCATTGATGATATCAACGCCGGCATCAATAGCTTGACGCATCACTTCCGCTTTACTGGTATCAATAGAGATCCACACATCATGTTTTGCACGAATCGCTTTGATCACAGGAATAACGCGGGCCAGCTCTTCTTCTAACATCACATCTGGCGCACCTGGACGCGTCGACTCTCCACCGATATCAATAATGGAAACACCGGCGGCAATCATTTTTTCAGCTTGGATTAGAGCACTGTCGAAAGCGTGATACTGACCACCATCAGAAAAAGAGTCTGGGGTGACATTGAGAATAGCCATGACATGAGGCTGGGATAGATCGAGGGTTTTGTTGTTGGCTGTAATTTTCATCATAAATACAAAAACCCCGAGTTTCCTCGGGGCTTAATTTTAAATACTCAATTATTCAGAGTCTTTTTTCTCTGTCGCTTCGCTTGAAGTGCTTTCTTGAGAAGTAGGCTGCTCATCAGTTGGTTCTGATTCTGCCGCTTTCTCTTCAGCTTCTGGCTTCGCTTGAGGTTTCTCATCTGTATTAGAAGGAGAATCTCCCCAACCAGCAGGTTCACGAATATCAGCTTTACGATTCATCAGATCTTCAATTTGGCCAGCATCAATAGTTTCATACTTAACCAATGCATCTTTCATCGTATGCATGATGTCCATGTTATCTTCTAGGATTTGACGTGCACGAGCGTAGTTACGGTCGATAATGATACGAACTTCATCATCAATTAACTTCGCTGTGTCTTCAGACATATGTTTAGTCTGAGTCACGCTACGGCCTAGGAATACTTCACCTTCATCTTCTGCGTATAGCAAAGGACCTAGTTTTTCAGAGAAGCCCCACTGAGTCACCATCTTACGAGCAATATCCGTTGCGCGTTCAATATCATTTGAAGCGCCCGTTGATACTTTATCTTTGCCGTAAATCAGCTCTTCAGCTAGACGACCACCATACAAGCTAGAAATCATCGACTCTAGGTGCTGACGGTTCATACTCACACGGTCTTGCTCTGGTAGGTACATAGTCACACCCAACGCACGACCACGTGGAATGATAGACACTTTGTACACTGGATCATGTTCAGGAACCAAGCGACCAACAATCGCGTGACCCGCTTCGTGGTACGCTGTTGATTCTTTGGTTTCTTCAGATAGAACCATTGAGCGGCGCTCTGCACCCATCATGATCTTATCTTTTGCCAGTTCAAACTCGACCATTGAAACGTTGCGTTTGTTACCACGCGCAGCAAATAGTGCCGCTTCGTTGACTAGGTTAGCAAGGTCTGCACCAGAGAAACCAGGGGTACCACGAGCTATCAATGATGGCTCCACGTCACCCGCTAGAGGTACTTTGCGCATGTGAACTTTAAGGATCTGCTCACGGCCACGTACATCTGGTAGTCCAACCACAACTTGGCGGTCAAAACGACCTGGACGAAGTAGTGCAGGGTCAAGTACGTCAGGACGGTTAGTCGCGGCGATAACGATAATACCTTCGTTACCTTCGAAACCATCCATCTCAACCAGCATTTGGTTTAGTGTTTGTTCACGTTCATCGTGACCACCACCAACACCCGCGCCACGCTGACGACCTACCGCATCGATTTCATCGATAAAGATGATACACGGCGCTGCTTTCTTCGCTTGTTCAAACATGTCACGTACACGAGATGCACCGACACCAACAAACATTTCAACAAAGTCTGAACCTGAAATAGTAAAGAACGGTACCTTAGCTTCACCCGCAATGGCTTTAGCCAATAGCGTTTTACCCGTACCCGGAGGGCCGACCATCAAAACACCTGTAGGGATCTTGCCGCCCAATTTCTGGAAACGACTCGGATCACGTAGGTAGTCAACCAACTCTTTTACATCTTCTTTCGCTTCATCACAGCCCGCAACGTCTGCAAAGGTCGTCTTGATTTGTTCTTCACTCATCATACGCGCTTTGCTCTTACCGAAGGACATTGCGCCTTTACCGCCGCCGCCTTGCATTTGACGCATGAAGAAAATCCATACACCAATCAGTAAGATCATTGGGAACCAAGAGATGAAAATAGTACCCAGTAAGCTTTGCTCTTCTGGTGGTGTACCTTGAACTTTCACATTTTGGTTAATTAAATCATCAAGAAGCTTCTGATCGTAAACTGGCATATAGGTCACATTCTTCGTCCCTACGCCACGACGAATGAAAGTAATTTCACCGTCTTTAAACGTTGCTTCCTGAATCTGGCCTTGGCCAACTTCCTGTACAAATGTAGTGTAATCTACCGCTTTGCCGCTGCTTTCATTTGGACCGAAGCTTTGGAAAACCGACATCAACACTACAGCGATAACAAGCCACAGAATTAAATTTTTTGCCATGTCACTCAAGGTGTAAGCCTCGCGATAACTAATTGTAATTAAAGGTAGGGTACTACAGTTCTTGGACTGTAGCTATAGTGTTAACGACCACTCAAATGAGCAAATAGTTAACCTTTGTAACCAGTGGCTACGATAAAGACTTCACGAGAGCGAGCTCGAGAAGAGTCCGGTTTTCTAATCTTTACGGTCTTAAACATATCACGTATATCCTTCACGTATTGATCGAATCCTTCGCCTTGGAAGACCTTTACAACAAAGCTACCATTTGTGGCTAGAACTTGTCGACACATATCCAATGCGAGTTCAACTAAATACATCGCTCTTGGCTGGTCAACGGAGTTATTCCCCGCAATGTTTGGTGCCATGTCTGACATTACCACATCCACCATTGATGGCTGGATTTTGTCTAAAAGTGCTTCCAGTACTGCATCGTCACGAAAGTCACCTTGTAGGAAGCTCACGCCCGCAATTGGATCCATAGGTAACAAGTCACAAGCAATAATTTGCCCTTCGTCACCTACTATCTTAGCAGCATATTGAGACCATCCACCGGGAGCTGCACCTAAATCGACGACAGTCATCCCATTTTTCAACAATTTATCTTTCGTTTGGATCTCTTCCATCTTGAAGTAGGCACGTGAACGGTAGCCTTTTTTACGGGCTTCATTTGCGTACTTATCATCAAAGTGTTCTTTCAACCAACGGCCAGAACTCGCCGAATGTTTCTGTTTACTCATTTTAATCCTAACAAGCTACAAAAAGGAGCTATTGTTGTAATAGGGTCAGCCTATTGCTCAATAAATTATAGTCTTCCGCAATAGATGGCGTTAAAATAGCTTTTTTCAACCCTTATTTTAAAGAAAATTGGCCGCGTAATGAACCTAAGCACCAAACAAAAGCAGCACCTAAAAGGCCTAGCACACAGCTTAAAACCAGTTGTGCTACTAGGCGCAAATGGACTAACGGAAGCTGTTCTAGCGGAAATTGAAATCGCGCTGAATCACCACGAACTGATCAAAGTGAAAATCGCTTCTGAAGATCGTGAAACGAAAAACCTAATCGTTGACGCTATCGTTCGTGAATCAGGCGCAGAAAAAGTACAAGTTATCGGTAAAACGCTTGTTCTTTTCCGTCAAACTGAAGAGCGCAAAATCGAACTTCCACGCAAGTAAGTTCTACTATAGCGCAATAAAAAAGGTCGCCATGGCGACCTTTTTGCTATCTAACACTTTTGTTAACTAAAACAAAAAATTAGATATATTCAACACGGTCGATTTCGAAATCACGCTCACCACCAGGGGTTGAGATCACAACTTCATCACCTTCCATCTTGCCGATAAGACCACGTGCGATAGGCGAGCTTACCGAAATACGGCCGCTCTTAATGTTCGCTTCGTCTTCACCAACGATCTGGTATGTTTTTTCTTCTTCGGTATCGCAATCAATTAGCGTTACGGTTGAACCAAAGATGATTTTGCCGCTGTTATCCATTTGAGTAACGTCGATAACTTGTGCAACAGACAACTTGTATTCAATATCACGAATTTGTGCTTCGCAGATGCCCTGCTCTTCACGTGCAGCATGATATTCAGCGTTCTCTTTTAGATCGCCCAATTCGCGAGCTTCAGCAATCGCGATAGAAATTTGGGGACGAAGCTTTAACAGTCGGTCTAGTTCTTGACGTAGCTGTTGTTCGCCACGTGCTGTCATTGGGACTTTTTCCATCATATACCTCTAGGCCAAAGCAAGCTTTGGACAAAATAAAAATACCCAGCCCACAAGAGCTAGGTAGTTAATACGCTTTTTCAATTTAGCTTAGTGTAAACAAACTTGTTGCTTAAATCATCTTAAATCCATTCGATAGTCCAGCCTTCTCACTTTAGGTCACATTTCTCAATCTAAAACATGCAACATCTCGCCTAGATAAAAATAAAAAAGCCTAAAAAAAAGCAAAAGCCGATGTTTTTTCGAGCGAACTCGAACTATTCACCAAGCCTTACACCTCAAGCGGTTAATCGATAAACCAGACAAATAGAACAGTGTTCACAATCCAAATTTATATCGTTTTACTAACGATTAGGGGAACTTTGGCGGTACAACTTGGTTCACGAAATGCAGCCCGCTAATACGTTGATTTGACTCAAATCAAATGCAAAGTGCTGCACAAGTATGAAATTGAAGTTAAACGGACAATGCGGCTTCATTTCTAAATAACAATGATTTATGGACAGAAATTAGGACTGATACGATGAACAAGACTCTGATTGCCCTAGCAGTATCAACTGCAGCATTAGCTACTGGCGCACACGCAGCAGAACTATACAACCAAGACGGTAACTCTATCGACATGGGCGGCCGTGCAGAAGCGCGCCTATCTCTAAAAGATGGCAAAGCTGAAGACAAAACTCGCGTCCGTCTAAACTTCCTAGGTAAAGCGCAAATCAATGACAGCCTATACGGTGTTGGTTTCTACGAAGGTGAGTTCACAACTTCTGACAATGGTGGCGCAACTGATAGCGACAGCAACGACCTAACTAACCGTTACGCATACGCTGGTCTAGGCGGCGCATTCGGTGAGATCACTTACGGTAAAAACGACGGCGCGCTAGGTGTAATCACAGACTTTACAGATATCATGGCTTACCACGGTAACTCTGCAGCAATGAAGATCAATGTTGCTGACCGTGCTGACAACATGCTGACTTACCAAGGCGAGTTCAACAATCTTGGCGTAAAAGCAAGCTACCGTTTTGCTGACCGTACAGAACTAAACTCGGCAGGCAGCATTGCACTGTCAGGTCAAGAAGTAGCTTCTTACGGCGATAACAATGCTGACGGTTACTCTCTATCAAGCATTTACGCAGTAGGCGAAACTGGTCTTGCTCTAGGTGCAGGCTACGCAAGCCAATACTCTGGTGCAGATGAGCAAAACGAGTACATGCTAGCAGCATCTTACGCAATCAATGATCTATACTTCGCAACGACTTTCACTGACGGTCAAGTTCAAGAGAAAGATGGCGACTACACGGGCTACGAATTCGCAGCAGCGTACACTATGGGCCAAACTGTATTTACATCGACTTACAACAATGCAGAAACTAACAAAGAAACTTCTGCAGACAACATTGCAATCGATGCTACTTATTACTTCCAACCTAACTTCCGCGGTTACGTTTCGTACAACTTCAACCTAATCAGCGCTGGCGATAAATTAGGTGAAGCAGGTACTAACGGTATTGCAACTAAAGCAGATGCAGAAGACGAACTAGCACTAGGTCTACGTTACGACTTCTAATAGCTGACTCTTAGTCACAAACATTAAACGCCTGCTCGCTTGCAGGCGTTTTTTTTATATACTCAACGTTCAACTCGTCCTATTAGCTAAGAACTCATTCTATGAACGTTTCACTGCGCACGACACTCGCCAGCTTTATCACGCTATTTTCGACCTTTTCACTGGCGTATGCCCCACTCGACTATTTACCGCAAGGCAGTCGAGTTTCAATCGCAATTGAACCGCTTAATAGCAACCAACCTTATTTGACTACCTCTAACCGCGAGCAGTTTTTTCCACCAGCCAGTACTCTCAAGATCGTAACCGCACTAGCCGCAAAACTGGCGCTAGGCGACGAGTTTCAATTTAAAACCCAATTAGAGTCTAACCAGCGTGATGTCGTGATTCGTTTTAGCGGCGATCCAACCCTCACCAGTCAAGACCTAAAACAGCTGTTAACGCTGGCGCGTCAACAAGGTATAACCACCATTCGCGGCGATATCTGGCTCGATAATAGTGCTTTTAATGGTTACGAGCGTGCAGTAGGTTGGCCATGGGATATTACCGGTGTTTGCTATAGCGCCCCATCATCAGCCATCACCTTGGATGAAAACTGCGTTCAAGCATCTATCTATGCCAACAAAGATGGTTCAACACGAGCCTATACGCCTGAACACTTCCCTATTTATCTGTCAACTACAGCGAAAACCATCTCTAAACAGCGCTACGAAGAGACACATTGCGATTTAGAGCTGCTGACTACACCAGAGAACCACTATCAGCTATCAGGCTGCCTGGTGGAACGGAGCAAGCCGCTACCACTCAAATTTGCGGTGCAAAATCCCACTTTATACACTCAGCGAACCGTGCATACGCTGTTGAATCAACTCAACATTAAGTTAACCGGTAATGTTCGTATTGGCGATCCTGAACTCAGTAATCTAAAACCAATAGCAACGCACTACTCGGCTAAACTGCCTGAACTACTCACTGTGATGCTGAGAAAATCAGACAACCTTATTGCTGACAATGTGACTAAAGCGATCGGCCAACACCACTTCAACTTACCGGGCAGCTACAACACCGGTACCGAAGCAATCAAACAAGTGATCAGTGAAAAAACCGGCATCAACATTGACCGCAACAAAATTGTCGATGGTTCTGGGTTATCACGCAACAATCGCTTTACCAGTGCCGATATGACGGCGTTGCTACGATATATTTGGCAGCATGATCAGCAATTAGGGTTAATTGCATTAATGCCGACCGCAGGGGAAAACGGCACCTTAAAATATCGTAGTAGCATGCGAAATGAGCCGATTAAAGGCCAATTGGTTGCCAAAAGTGGTTCGGTTTACGGTAGTTATAACATGGCGGGATTTGGTCTTAACCAGCAAGGTCAGCCAACGACTTTGTTTGTGCAGTATGTTGCCGATTACTTACCCACAAAAAAGGACAACGATACACCGACCGTTGCCCCTATCACGCAATTTGAACAGCTGTTTTACCAAGATGTGCTGAAATACAGTCAGGCGAGTCCTAAGAAGTAATTGACCACACTGAAATAGATCCACATACCGGATATATCAACAATTGAAGCTAACACTGGGCTCACCAAAACCGCGGGGGCCAGTTTGCAAGCTCGCGCCAATATTGGCAGCAAGCCACCCAATGTCGTCGATAGCGTCACCTGAATAAACAGCGCAACGGCAATTGCAACAGCAATGATCTGCAAATCAAATCCACCCGTACTGTCTGCAGGGCTAAATCCGATAATACGGCCAATCATCACCAATGAAATCGCCATCGCTAAGCACACAGCCACTCGGCTCTCTTTCCACAATACTTGTAACCATTGGCGTTTTTTAAGCTCACCAGTCGCTAAGGCGCGGATAACCAACGTTGCAGCTTGCGTTCCTGTATTACCGCCAGCTGCGGCGATCACCGGCATGTAAATCGCGAGCAAAACCAATTGACTCAAGGTGTCTTCATACTGAGCAATAATCAACCCAGAGACAATTCCCAGTAAAGCCAAAGCAATGATCCAGCCAATGCGCTGACGCACATGGCCAAATACCGAGGTAGCCAAATAACTCGCACAAGGCATTGCTTCAGAATAAAACAATCCAAGACGACTGGCGTAATGGCGAGCCAATTTGTCATGACCTTGAGCTTCCAACTGGCCAATGAGTTGCTGAACATAACCCAACGAGCAATGCTTTAGAATGGCGACCGCCTCTTCTATCGACATCACTTTAAGCAAATTCACTTGCTGTGCTTGTTCGTATTTTAAAAAAGCATTCCGTGCAGCACCGATCTCTTCAACCGAAAAGTGCGGGGCGTTTTCCAAATAGATGTTATTCATTACCGTCATGGCGAATCTCCCGATTGGCGAGGTAACGACCATCAAATACAAGCTATATCACGCCTCAAAACGAGCGAACTAAACCAACACACAAAGCGTGGCGAGCCATAGGCAAGCTGACCGATAAAGAACAGTCTGTATGCGGCGTAATGACCTTGTATTGAAATCTAAAGAAGTGGCAAAGAAGAAGAGAAAAAAGAAGCCCTACCCGATGGGTAGACGCATAGAAGCAATACCGATGGGGAAGATTAATTTTCGCCTTGATTCTTAGTCACCCTAAGACTGGGGGGATGGTCGGTATTGTTCATTAAAAACTCCAAATTCACTACCAAATCGGTAGCGCGGATATGATAACAAAATGCCCAGCAGATAAAAGCTCTACGGCGGTTTTTAAGCCAATAAAAAAGCGCCTATAAAGGCGCTTTATCAATCACAGCAGAACCATCATTATTTAATGGTGATTCGAGCAAATTTACGCTTACCAACTTGGAAAACATAAGTGCCAGTCGCTAACGTTAGCTTAGCATCCGTTACTTTTTCGCCATCCATTTTAGCTGCGCCTTGCTTAACCATGCGCATAGCGTCAGAAGTTGAAGCACATAGGCCCGCTTCTTTTAGCAAGTTCGCCACTGGCGTTTCTGCGTCAAATTCAAACTCCGGCATTTCGTCTGGAATTTGATTTTTAGCAAAACGGTTGATGAACTCTTGCTCTGCCGCGTCAGCATCCGCTTCCGAATGGAAACGAGCAATGATCTCTTTCGCTAACAGGATCTTCACATCACGTGGGTTTTTACCTTCCGCAATGTCCGCTTTGAATTGCTCGATTTCGCCAAGAGGGCGGAATGACAACAACTCATAGTAGCTCCACATCAGGTCATCAGAGATTGACATGATTTTACCAAACATTTCGCTTGGCGCTTCGCTGATACCGATGTAGTTGTGTGCTGACTTAGACATCTTCTTCTCGCCATCTAGGCCAACAAGAAGCGGCATCATCAATACAGCTTGTGGTTTCTGACCGTGGGCTTTTTGTAGCTCACGACCCATCAGTAGATTGAACTTCTGGTCAGTACCACCTAGCTCAACGTCGGTGTGCATTGCAACTGAGTCATAGCCTTGAAGCAGAGGATACATAAACTCATGAATCGCAATTGGCTGACCGCCCGCGTAACGCTTTTTAAAATCATCACGCTCTAGCATACGTGCAACCGTTTGGTTTGATGCTAGACGGATCATACCTTCCGCGCCTAATTCAGATAACCACTCAGAGTTAAATGAAATCGTCGTTTTCGCCGGATCTAGAATTTTGAATACTTGCTCTTTGTACGTTTCCGCATTAGCAAGTACTTGTTCACGGCTTAGAGGTGGGCGTGTTGTATTCTTACCTGAAGGGTCGCCGACCATGGCCGTGAAATCACCAATAAGGAAAGTTACTTCGTGTCCAAGCTCTTGGAACGCGCGCAGTTTGTTAAAGATAACTGTATGGCCCAGATGGATATCTGGTGCTGTTGGATCGGCACCTAATTTGATGCGTAGAGGACGGCCCTCTTTCAGCTTAGCAATCAGTTCTTCTTCAGGAATAAGTTCCTCGACACCGCGCTTAATCTCGGCCAGTGCTGCTTCAATACTCGCCATTCTTGTTCACTCCCACAGATTTGGCAAAAATTTGGTAATTTTACATCTTACTTGAATAGCGATGCTTTTTGAAACCAGTTAGACTAGTCAACTCGCTTTTTTTGTCGAAAATATAATACGGACATACAATGTTGTCGCTTTTCGCTCGAATCCCTAAACTTCATCGAGCTTTAATTATCCTTTTCATCGTTTTAATTGGTGTTGCGCTGGCTCTGCCAGAGCCCAAGTCTTTACGTGATGAAAAAGGCCTCTATGAAGTGGGTAAGAATTATCCTCTCGAGATTGATCCCGCGAGCCTTATCGTGGAACCCATGACGTTGCCACTTTCCCAATTGCGTTGGGAAGAATACAAAGTGGCTCCAGGTGAAAGTGCCGCGATTGTTTTTCAGCGCGCAGGGCTCTCTTCCCGCTTGTTGTATCAATTGACCACTTCAAGTAAAGAGATTGAACAACAACTGACTAAATTGCGCCCTGGCGATATACTCAAATTTGGCTTTAATGCGGATGACGAGTTAATCCAAATTAAGCGCCCACTCAATGCGTATGAAACCTATCAAATCACCAAATCAGGTGACCGCTTCACCAGTAATGTTGACGCTAAAGAAGTCAATTACCAATACAACTACGCCGAAGCTTCAATCAGCTCAAATTTCTGGAATGCCGCCATTAGTGCAGGCTTAACAGCAAACCAAATTATGGAACTTGCCGGCATTTTTGGTTGGGATATCGACTTTGCCTTGGATATTCGTCAAGGCGATAGCTTTAAGATTCTCTACCAAGAAAAAATCGTTGAAGGTGAAGTGGTTGATCGTGGGCAAATCATCGCGGCCGTTTTTACGAACCAAGGTGATACATTAAAAGCGATTTTGGATGACAAGACCGGAAACTACTACGATGAAGAGGGACGAGCGATGAAAAAAGCCTTCTTGCGTTCACCACTTGATTTTCGTCGTGTCACTTCAAACTTTAATCCGACCCGCCGCCACCCAGTAACCGGTAAAGTGCGCGCTCACCGAGGCACAGATTATGCTGCCCCAGTCGGTACACCGATTTGGGCCGCTGGTGATGGTATTGTCTTAAAGTCGAGTTATAACCAATTTAACGGTAACTATGTATTTATTAAACACAGCAATATTTATGTGACGAAATATCTACACTTAACTCGCCGTATGGTGAAATCAGGTCAACGAGTGAAGCAAGGACAAACCATTGGTACGCTTGGTGGTACAGGGCGAGTCACTGGCCCTCACCTACACTATGAGTTCTTGGTAAATGGTGTACATAGAAATGCGCGTACAGTGAAACTACCGCAATCAAAATCGTTAACCGGCAAAGCTAAGCAAACCTTTATGGCTAATGCTGAAATTCGATTGAACAATCTTGAACGTTACCGAGAATTACTTGCTAGCAATTAATGATTGGCTTAACCGCCAAAGGTAAATTGACGTTAAACAGAAAAAGCGCCGGATTATTGTCCTGCGCTTTTTTATTACTATCACTCTAGCGATTAACCGACCGCGCCCTAGCTAGCAACCGATTCCACCTTATCAGGCGAGTCCGACTTCAATAACGCTGCTTCCGCCACCAATGGCGCTTGGGTTTGATCTTCTTGCTGCACTTCTTTACGCCCCAACATCAACAGACAGGGCGTCAGCACTAAGGTTAATACCGTCGCAAACGCTAAGCCACCCGACACGGCGGTCGCAAGCTGTGACCACCACTGTGTGCTTGGTGCACCAAATTCAACCTTTTGATTAATCAAATCAATGTTCATTTCCAACACCATTGGTAACAAGCCCAATATAGTGGTGACAGTGGTAAGCAGTACCGGTCGCAAACGTTGTACACCAGTACGTAATATCGCTTCACGCTTATCCAGACCACGTCGGCGCAGTTGGTTAAAGGTATCAATCAGAACAATATTGTTATTAACCACAATACCCGCCAAAGCAATCACACCAATACCGGACATCACCACCCCAAATGGACGCTGGAAGATCAGTAAACCAGCAAAGACCCCAACGGTTGAGAACAAGACGGCACTTAAGATCAAGAATGCTTGATAGAAGCTATTGAACTGAGTGATCAAGATCAACGCCATCACCACCAAGGCAACCAAAAACGCATTTTGCAAAAATGCCGAGGAATTTTGCTGCTCCTCATTTTGCCCGCGCAGCTTAAACTCAACCCCATTGGCAAATGGGATCTCAGCTAAAGCTTGTTCAATCTTAGGCAGCTCAAGGGCTAAGTTGTACCCCTCTTTAATATCAGCTTTGATACTGATAATACGCTGACCATCGACCCGATGAATGGTGTCTTGCTTGTGGTCAGGCACAATGCTGGCAAAGTTAGTCAATGGCACCATTCCGAGCGCCGTTTTGACTCTTAGTTGATCAAACTTACCAATATCCCGCTTCTCTTCTGGATAGCGTACGATAATATCGACCTCTTCACTGGAGTCATCCGGTAAATAGTCGCCGATTGTTAAGCCATTGGTGACAAACTGGACGGTATTGCCGACCAAGGTTGCATCGGCCGCAAAGCGCGAAGCATCATCACGACGAATATCGATTTGCCAATCAATGCCCTCTTTGCTCGAGTTATCACTGATGTTGGTCAAAGCGCCATAGCTATCAGCCCACTCTCGTACTTGCTTGGCGCCCGTATCCAACGCATCGAGATCGAACGCTGACATTTCAATCACCAAATCATGTTCCACCGGCGGCCCGGCATCAGGGAATTTATATTCAATTTCAACCCCTGCGTATTGGTCCGTTTGCTGTTTGAGATCTTCGATAATCTCTTTTACTTTGCGACGATATTGCCAATCAACCGGCGTAATTTGAATCTGACCAATTTCATCATCGCCACCGGTTCGGGTATAGACACTTTCAAACTCATCATGCCCCAACATCATTTGTTCAATATCACGCATGATGTCATCTTTTTCATTGATAGAAAGATCACCATACGAACGCACTTTAACGGTGAAAAACGGCGGATCAACCTCAGGAAAAAATTCCGCGCCCAAGCCGGCTTTGTTATAAGCCGCCCCAACACCGAACGCTAAAGCAATCGCCAATAGAAGGATTTTTATCGGATGATTGATCGCGACATTAAGTGTTTGGTAGTAAAGCTTAGTAATGCCAGTTGCTTGGGAGAAATCCCCCTCATGCAAAGCAACCATGCGTTGACGACTTTCTGAAGTGACATTTTGCGGTTTACCAAACAGCCCGCCTAAAACCGGAACAAACAACATCGCCATCACCAGTGATGCAGCTAAAGTCGCCATCAGCGTCAGCGGTAAATACTTCATAAATTCGCCAGTGACATCCGGCCAAAATAACAAGGGCGCAAACGCAGCCAAAGTGGTGGCCGTTGAAGCGGTGATCGGCCAAGCCATACGTTTGGCGGCATCACGATAGGCTTGTTTTCTCGGTACGCCTTCTTGCATGCGCCGATCTGCAAATTCCGTGACAACAATCGCCCCATCCACCAGCATGCCAACGGCCATAATGAATGAGAACAACACAATGATATTGATGGTGATGCCAAACACCGACAGGGCTAACAACCCCGCTAAAAAAGATCCCGGTATTGATATCCCCACCAGCATTGCCGTGCGCATACCTAAAATCGCAATGATGACAATCACCACCAAAATAATCGCGGACAAGATATTGTTTTGCAGATCATTGAGCATCATTTTGACGTCATCAGATTGATCCCAAGTATACTTAACCAGCAAATTATTCGGCCATTCCGGCATTTTTTGCGCTTCGATTAAGACGGCTTTAACCAACTCAACCGTTTCAATGATGTTTTCTCCAGCTCGCTTGCTC
>NZ_AFWF01000083.1 GCF_000222605.1 Vibrio ichthyoenteri ATCC 700023
TTCTAAGTGCTTCAAAAGCGTTACTTATTCCTTTTAATGTGTGGCAAGACTATAAAAAGGAAGCTTTAAGTAAAGAATATGCCCCGTTTTTGGCTCGTAATATCAACGAAGAAGACGATAAGCGTAAATCTGAGAAAGTTAGACAATGGGTAGTTAAACTGCCCCCAGAAACATTATCAAATTTGCTTACCGCGCTATCTCAGAAGCAATACAACACAAGGTTTGATGGAGAAGGAAGACCGATAAGAGCGGCAACTGATAATCAAAACCAAGCGGCGGCAATAGTGAAAATCATGCAGTGGTTGGCAACTGACGTAAGCGAAAGCGATGAAATCAATCAACGCCAATGGAAGGAAGCGTTAATTGCCATGGCCGATTTGCCAAAATACAGTAAAGACTATTCGGCTGAGTGGGATGGGTATAAACAGCAATGGTTTAAGTTGGCAGCATTCATAAAAAACACAGAGAACAACAAGGTTATTATAGGGTTTACGCAATATTCAAAGCAGCTGTGTGCCAACATGGTGTTAACTA
>NZ_AFWF01000082.1 GCF_000222605.1 Vibrio ichthyoenteri ATCC 700023
GGAATAAGTCCCTTTTGGGATGGGTTCTAAGTCGTCTTGCACTCTAGGTATTCGGCAAACCACTTAACGTAACGCTCAACCACATTGTGCGTAGGTGGTGGTTGATGGCACTTTATGCGCATCATTGTAATTCACTAGCCACATCCGAAACCTTTTTGTAGCATCAGGGTTATATCATATATGGAAGGTGTTTTATGCCATTTGCAATTGTTAGATCAAATTCATTACCAAATCTCAGTCAACCACAAAAATCATTTAGTTCAGATTTAAGATTATCTTTAAGCTTAAGTTCGTTAAGATCAACAGCAGAACGACCAATGTCATTTGATTGTGAAGATGAAATAGATGGTTTTAAATTTAAAAAATTCAATCTTGACATAAAAACGCCACTTGGTGGAAATGGTAAGTTTCACGTAAGTAAAGATAATAAAGATATTAACTTTACTCTTGGCGCTGGGGCTTTAGGGTTCGGTGCGGAGATCACGGTAGGGTTAGAAAAAGAAGAAGCACAAAGAGTAAAGAGACCGCCGTTGTTAAGACAATCGGATATCGATAAAACCGGAATTCCTCGTGTTTTCATTCGAACTTAATTTTAATGGTGTTCAGAATTGGATTATATAAATACAAGTTGGCTTTGTTGCGTAATAGCGAATTCACACAGAACTTGCACATAAATTCAGGGTAAAACTCTTAGCTCACTTTATTTATCTACCAAGTGATAAGGTTATACTGGGCTTATCACGGGTTGAGGCATAAAAGGTGAAGTGGATTATTCTTTTACGTAATAAAGCCATACAAGTCTATTAAAAGGTGTTGTTAACTATTATTTCTATTGTGTGTATATGATCGATGTGACGAAACAGAGTAGCACTTAGTGCGAACCCTGATTTAGACAAAAAAAGCTTCACAAACTGAGGCTTTTTCGTTATTGGAATCAAACTATGACTACCAGAATTCAGGTTGAGACATGCGAGTAGGGAATACTCTTAAAATCTCAATACAGTTATATTTGACTCGATAAGGTATGAGGTAGGGAAATTTATTTAGGACAAGCTCTCTTGTTCCAAATACACGGCCTACACGTCCCATAGCTGGATTTTTTTTTAGGAGGTTTGTTAAGTCATAAACCTCTTGAACAAATTTGCGTGATGCTCGTGAGTTGTTTTCGTGTAGATACTCCGCGGACTGCTCTAGGTTGATTAAGGCTCTTTTAAGCCATTTAATCTGCATTCACAGCCCACTTAGAGAAAACGTTTTTTACATCACCTGTGCTAGCAAAATGCCCTGAGTCTGCTTCACTAAGCGCTTCTTTAATTTCATTTATCTGCCAAAGCTCGCGCTCTAAGTAATCTAGAATAGCTTGGTTTGTTATCCAAGACTTTGTTCTGCCTGTTGATTCAGCAAGTTGCGTTAACTTTTGCTCGATATCATCAGGAATTCTTACCGACATAGATGGCATGTTGCACCTCCTTTGTATTTCTTTGTGTACATTGTAATACAAAGGAGTAATTATACCATAATGCCAATTACACGCACCTGATCCGATGTGCAGTTTTTCAATTGACTCCAAATTAATATTGAGTTTTTATTATTTTTACTTAACGCTCTGATTTTATGAGCTTATATAATATAAAAAGAAGGTAAGTATGCAACAAGTCACTTTTCAAGGAAACCCTGTTAAAGTTGTAGGAACTATTCCAACAGCCGGTTCTCTGGCTCCAGAATTTTCTCTAACAGCTTCGGATTTATCTGATTTGACACTTTCATCATTTAAAGGTCAGAACGTAATCATTAATATATTCCCTAGTGTTGATACCCCTGTTTGTGCAGCTAGCGTTAGGAAATTTAATGAAGAAGCTTCAAACCTAGAAAATACAACTATTTTATGTGTATCTGCTGATTTACCTTTTGCTGTAGGTCGCTTCTGTGAAGTTGAAGGTATTGATAATGTTCAACATGCATCTACCTTCCGTAACCCAGAGTTTGCAGAGACTTACGGAGTGTTAATTCCAGAGGGGGCCCTTAGAGGTTTAGCAACTCGTGCAATTGTATGTGTGAATCTTGATGGAAAAGTGACATATTCAGAGTTGGTTAAAGAGATAACTGATGAGCCAAATTACTCACTAGCCTTGAGTGCTTTTTAATTAGCTTATCGAGTAGCCCGCTATCTGCGGGCTATTTATAGTTGTTTTTTCTGTAACTATTTTGAATATGAGGTTTTTAGCTAGTTGTTAGCATCTCTTTAAGGTGAGCTAAAATATCTCTTGGCTCATCCATATTCATTTTCTCTGTAAATTCCATTTCACTCTCTAATAGTACTGTAGAATGTTCGATGAGTGTCTTACGCTCTTCTTCTGATATCTTCTTTGTTTGTAATCCACAGATGCGTACAAGTAGGCAAATTATATCTAGCTCCTTTGATTCGACTGAGCTGATTTCTTTATACTCTTGAACTTTTTGTAGTGTGGAATCTATACATTTTGTTGATAATGGTGCCATGATTGGTAATTATCTGAAGTTTTTAATAATAACCTTTTAAGGTTTTTAGGTACCAATAACAACACCAACCAGTGTATGAGCATGTTAGTTTCTTTAGACTCTCCGCCCCGCCACATGAAACGCAACTATTCACTTTCTAGACTGCATTCAAAACCGCTTACTCGGGTCATTTTTTGCTGATTTTGTTTTGTATTTAACGTAATTGCACTTAATCCGCACCGAGATTTAGAAACAAAAAAGCCTCCCTTTTGGGTGGCTTTTTTGTTTGGGAAAGTCATGACCAGTTAAAAGGATCATTGAGATCAATCGCTTTTGGGATTAATCTCTTTCCCTAGATGTGAAAAAACCGCCTTGCCGGGCGGTTTATTTCGGAATACTTACGATTTTGAACGGTCGGTAAGTCCTTTCATGATAGCCATATCGTTAAAGCACTTCAAGTACTCCTGCACTCTGTTTGGTTCAAGATGTTTTGGACAGAGCGACGCGCATCATCCACCGACCAAGGGAAGTTCCAAAGGTGGAAGGTAAAGGCACTAATCAAAACTATGCTTCGGCACGATAATTTCGCCCCTTGTAGCTGCTAGAGGGGATAAGCGGAAAAGGAATAAATGATTAGTGTTGTGAGACTGGAATGGGGGCGAAAGCCTTACTCACAGCGCAGGGCAGCCCGAAAGGGTAAGAGAAATATCCCAATCTGAAAGCGACCAAAATGATACCTAAAATCACACTGATTTGGGTAGGGGTCGGCGCAGCCGAAAGGGCTCGTTTCCATAAACCTATACATCCTTCCTCTACACCGCTCGGCGCAGTGTGTGAGTAAGCGAAGCGTCCGTACACCGTGCAAGCGGTAATTCATCTTCTGCTAATCTTTGGCACTGTCCCCGTATCTCTATTTCTACTCTTCTCTAGCTTATTTTTTATGCTCATCTAATCACACTCTTTTGTTTTAAGCCCGCATACACAGAGTGCCCTAGTCCATTCGCTCCTGTCGGTCATCTGTGAGCTGGAAAGGGTGCTCACGGCCCCTTTACCCCAGTTAACCACTTCGTAAAGTGACCTCGTTCCGAGCTAACTTTACGAAGTGGTTAGGACCAACAGCCATGGATACACGAAAGAAGATTATTAAGATTCGAGTTAATGAGTCTGAATACAGTGCCTTAGTTGAACGGAGTTCCAAACCTCGTCTTGCAGAATGGATTCGTGAGCACAGTCTAGGAGCGAAAGTACCTAGACTGTGCTCACGAATCCCAATGTTGACCCCGCATTATTGAGGCAACTTGCTGGTATGGGGAATAATTTGAATCAAATTGCTCGTGCTATTCATAGTCAGGATTGGAAGCCTGTTGATCGAGTACACATTATTACTGCGTTATCTAGTCTGCAACGTGAGCTTAGTTTGATGAGAATGGAGCATACGGCTGATGATCGTTAAATTTCATGCTCGCGGAGCTGGGCGCGGTTCTGGTCCTGTTGATTATTTGCTTGGCAAAGAGCGAAATCGTGACGGTGCAACGCTTGACCGTGGCGATCCTGATGAAATGCAGTCGTTAATTGATTCGAGTCCTTATGCAAAAAAATACACGTCGGGTGTGTTGTCTTTTCATGAATCGGATCTCGATAGGCAGACTAAAGCCAACATCATGTCTAGTTTCGAGAGTGCATTGTTGCCAGGTCTTGAAGCGGATCAATATTCGTTCCTTTGGGTGGAGCATCGAGATAAGGGAAGACTGGAGCTTAATTTTGTTGTCCCTAATGTGGAATTATTGTCAGGAAAGCGGCTACAGCCTTACTTCGACAAGGCGGATAAGCCAAGAATTAACGCATGGAAAATAGAGACGAATGCGCGTTTAAAATTACACGACCCAGATGACCCTATCAATAAGCGAGAGCTGACGACACCACGCAATCTACCGTATTTAAAACAAGATGCCGCGAGAGCATTAACGGATGGTTTGTTGTCTCTTGCTGGCAATGGTGAGTTAAAGAACAGACAATATGTGGTGAAAGCCCTTGAGGGCGCAGGATTTACCGTGGCGAGGCAAACTCAGAAAAGTATTTCGATTGTTGATCCTGATGGTGGTCGAAACATTCGATTGAAAGGGCAAATTTATGAGCAAAATTTTGAGTTTAGCGCAGGACTTCGAGGCGAAATCGAAACAGCAAGCGCAAGATACAGAGCAGCATCTCAAGAGCGAATTCGAGAGGCACGAGAATTTTATCAAACGGG
>NZ_AFWF01000081.1 GCF_000222605.1 Vibrio ichthyoenteri ATCC 700023
AGGTTCTAAGTATCGGAATTATTGGGGATTATTAATGCTTCAAGAGGCGCAAACCAAAATAGAAATATTTCGCTCTGGTTCAATTGTGGGTAGTAAAATATTAAAGCATGACGAATTAGGAGAAAATACTTATAAAATTTCTTCTACAAGATCTGTTAATGCATTTCCTACATTGTCAGTAAATTCTAGTGATGCGGAGTTAAATAAATTACTGTTGAATTTTTCAAAAAAAGACATAGTTAGAGTATCAATATTAACACCGTGCAGTGAAGTGTTTCAAGTGCTATTTGAAGGTGAATTTAGAAAGAAAACAGTAAGTTATACAAAAGAAGATAATAAACTAAGCATTGAATTTGATGCAATCCATTCTTTTTATCTTTTATCAATGATGAGGTTGTCATCTTCATTTGATTTTTCTAATATGACCTTTGGTGATTTTTGTGAAAGAAATTGCACTAATGGCTGATATTCATTCAAATATAATAATAGCAAAAGACCTTTCACTTAGAAAAATTACTGGAATGTCGAGTGGGACAAATATATATCGATTATTTAAGGAGCTATGTTTATTTCTTGGTGCTTCTGTATCTTTCAATGAAGATAATA
>NZ_AFWF01000080.1 GCF_000222605.1 Vibrio ichthyoenteri ATCC 700023
CGGGATACTTTTTGTTCTCAGAACTGGTTGTCAGTGGAATGCGCTTAACGCGACAGGTATTTGTACCTCTAGCTCTGCACATCGTCGTTTTCAAGAGTGGCGAGATGCAGGAGTCTTTGAGCGATTCTGGCAAAATGGCCTGATTTACGAAGGGGTTGATTGGAGTTCCATATCAATGGACGGGTGCCAAACTAAAGCTCCTTTAGCTGGCTCAAAAAAACAGGTAAGAATCCAACAGACAGAGCGAAACAAGGCGTAAAACGCAGTTTGTTGACGGATGCGAATGGATTGCCACTGGCTGTTGTTAGCGATGGCGCGAACGTTCACGACATTAAGCTGGTACTTCAAACATTAAATGCACTAGAGTGTTATCGACCTCCGCTGAAAGTGCCTTTGTACCTAGACAAAGGTTATACAGGTCAGTGGTTACATGATGAACTGGTTGATTTGAACTACATCCCTCACGTTCAATCACGTGCTGAAGAGGCTGCGAGCTTGAAACAATCGGATGATTTTAAGGCTCATCGTTGGGTTGTGGAGCGAACCCATAGCTGGCTAAACCGTTATCGTAGATTGCTTGTTCGTTGGGAAAAGAAAATCGAAAACTACGAGGCCATGTTGCATTTTGCTTGTGGCCTCATTGTTT
>NZ_AFWF01000079.1 GCF_000222605.1 Vibrio ichthyoenteri ATCC 700023
CGTTGAAATCAAGCGAGCAGAAAATCAAAGACGATATAAACGCCCAGAATCGACGCATGAGCGTGTTAGTGTTGAAAAGCTGGCTCTGGATCGTCTTGAGTATAATTCTCGTTCTATCAGCTTGTGCGGGCGTGATTTGGTGGCAAGGGAATATGATTTTAGCGAATCAACTAGAGATCGATCAGCAAAACCTGACGATAGAAGAACTCAAGCTGAAGGGCGGGAACATTCAGTTGGACAAATGTGGGGAGCGGATTTGCATAGCCCAAGCCAAGGATGGAAAAGTCTGGACGAGAAGAATCGACTCAAGACCGATGTTTATACCAGAGGGATATTAACGGATGACGGAATTAGAGAATCAACTGTTGCTCGCGTTCGAGGAATTAGAGAAAGAACACGAGAAGCGACATCAAGACTTTGTGACGGCCTACAACGGATTGGTGAAAATGTTCGACACTACTTCGCTGGAGAACAAAAAATTATCTCAGAGCGTGAGCAGCTTAACCGAGCAAGTTCAGAGCTTAAATTCACAACTCCAGCGGTTGGAAAAGCACAACAACATGAGCAAATGAGAAGCCGAGATCAAGAAATTGGTTATCGAGGAATGAGTTTGTAAAAAATAGCCATTTGGTCATGTGTTTTAGTTGAAAATAATGGTGGATTCATTGCCCTGTAAATCGCCCAGAAAGCGTTACAAACTTTCTGGGCGATTTTTGGCTATCTAGGTGCGGATTTCTTGTTAAAACGCAGTGTAGGGCTTTCTGGCGCTTCGGAAGCGTGGTTTTTGATGGCTAACTTACGGATTTAACATAATAGGAATTACGCGCACCAACAAATCAATCCCCTGCCTAACATTTCATTTCTTTGCGCGGTAGGGAGTTTTAGGATATTTCACAAGCAATATTTTGGTATTGCTTGTGTGTGGGAGATGATACAACTGATTTAAATAGTATTTTTATTTAAGGAGCTCAAATGCTAAGTAATGTTTCAAATTCAGCTGTGTCTGGAGTTCAAACACAAACAACTCACGAGCAGGAGCCCATCCCTGTTGTGAGCGTTAGGAATGTATCATTCTCATTTGACGTACAAGTTCATATCTTTCAGGAGACTGACAACTCTCACCGAAAGTTGGGGGGTTCTCTTAGTCTAATAGAAAAAGAGTTCCGCAGAGATGTCGATAAGGAAGCGAGAAAACACGGACTGACTTGGGCTGAGAATCATACAGACTGGAGGAAACATTATCCTTTTAGTTTAGATAGAGTAAAGGGTAACGAAGGTTAAGAATCTATCTCAATAGGTGTTGTCTGAGTAAATCAACACCTATTGAAAATACTGTAAATGAATTCAGCACAATACCTAATCTCTGATGCCCTTTGGGAAAAAATTGAGCCGCTTTTACCTATCCACAAGACGAACCATCCTCTAGGAACACATAGAAAGAGAGTCGATAATCGTGATGCTATGAA
>NZ_AFWF01000078.1 GCF_000222605.1 Vibrio ichthyoenteri ATCC 700023
AATCACAGCAATCACAGCAATCACAGCAATCACAGCAATCACAGCAATCACAGCAATCACAGCAAAGACACCATGAATAAAGATATCGAGAAGTAAACCCGCCCTATCACCCAATCTATTTGGCAACATATCGATGGCGATATGGTCACGGCGAGAAATCGCCTCACTGGCCCCAATAAATACGATATAAATATATAGCCAACGAGATAGTTCTTCTGTCCATGGGATAGCAAAACTAAAGAAATAGCGACTCAGGATCTGGATGGCGATCACCGACAACATGAGCAAAAATAGAAAGATAGACAGATATTTTTCTATCAACTCCATCTTAATAATTATCTTGTACATAGTTAGTTCCTATTGAGTAGCGGAGCACGTCCCGTGCCCCGCCTTAAACAGAATTACTTCGCGTCAATTAAGGTTTGTGTGAAGTTTTCGCCATATTGCTTATCTAATGCTGCGTAGTATGGTTTCATTGCCGCACGAAACGGTTCTAGATCTGGATAAGTCACCGTCACACCGGCTTCCTTAAATAGCGCAAGATGCTTTTCTGTGTCAGCATTAATGAGACGCTCTGCTTCATCACCACCCGCCTTAAGGGCCGCTACCAACCATTCTTGCTCTTGTTCAGAAAGGTCATTCCAACTGTCAGAGTTAATGGAAATAGTTTGGTCTTGAACCACGTGATTGGTCATCGCAAGGTATTTTTGTACTTCGTAGAACTTCATTGCTTCAATCGATGGAATTGGGTTTTCTTGACCGTCTACCGCGTTAGTCTGTAGCGCAAGGTAAACTTCTGCATAGGCAATGGGTGATGGGATGGCGCTGGTTGCTTTCGCGTAATCAATCAATGCTTTCGCGTTTGGCGTACGAAGTTTTAACCCTTTCATATCATCAATTGAGTTAATCGCTCGGTTAGATGTCGTTTGGCGCACACCGAAGTACCAGCTATCGATAGGCTTAAGTTGGAAATTATCTTCTAGCTCACCGCGCACTTTCATGCCCCATTCACTTGCCAAAATTTTCTGTAGGTGGTCGAAGTCATTAACGATATAAGCCGTCTCTAGTGCGCCTAGCTCAGGCACATACTGTGCGTAGCCACCGAATACCTGCATTGACATATCAATCTCACCCAGAGATACCTGCTCGAGCATTTCATGTACGCTACCTAGTTGACCGCCTTCATAGATGCGCATCGTCAACTCACCACTGGATTGTTTCTCTAACTCTTGCGCGGCTTTTACCATTCCATGGTAGATCGGGCTGTTGTACGCTTCATTGAAGCCAACTTTTAGTTCTGTTTGAGCAC
>NZ_AFWF01000077.1 GCF_000222605.1 Vibrio ichthyoenteri ATCC 700023
AACCTGCTCGCGCACAACAAAAAGCTCGAAGTAGACTGAGTCGTTCAAGGCGAAATAAGCGTTACTGTAAAACTGACTTTAGGTTGGCTGAAGCCTTATTGAAACTGGACTGGAGCCCAGACCAGATCGTTGGCTACTTAAGATTAAGAGGCTATCCAACAATGAGTCACGAACTCATTTATCAGTACGTCTGGAACGATAAAGCAGAAGGCGGAATGCTATGGAAACACCTGC
>NZ_AFWF01000076.1 GCF_000222605.1 Vibrio ichthyoenteri ATCC 700023
GAAACCTAACACTTCTTCACGTTGGCTTCGTGAATAGTGCTTAAAGAAGGGTTCAAAGCCTTGTAAAAGATCGAGCTTAGTAAGCGTTACATAGACAGGAAGGCGTGTAGACAGCGTCTCCATCAATTCACGCAAACGTGCTCGAAGTAAATTAGCGTACGCTTTTCGTTCCGTGGCCGTTGCGGTCGCCAAACGCGAAACATCTAGGGTTAAAACGATACCATTTAGTGGGCGGCGGTTGCGCGTTTTCTCTAACCAATTGACGAAATGGAGCCATAATCGGCGCTCCATCGCTCCGTCATTGTTCTGATCATGATTTCCCTGAGTCAAAAGTTCTCCATCAGGATCTATCATGACTGATTCATCACCTATCCACCAATCGAACGAATAAGGATTTTCACTCTTTTGGCCAGATGCCCGCATAACAGAAGAGAACACATAGTTTTGACCACTACGATTGATCAAACTGGTTTTACCCGCATTCTCTAAGCCAAGCACAAGATACCAAGGTAGCGCATACAAGTAGTCTCGTTGCGGCAAACTCTCTTTCATGTTAACCATAACTTGATTGAGTTCTAGTTCTTGACGATCCTCATAAGCTTTAATGGGATCTTGGCGCAACCGTTCCTCGTATTTTTGTTCCGCTTGGAAACCTTGCAATTTTTTCCATTGCCAGATTCCCCACAGAGCCAATGTCCCTAACGAAAATAGGCAACTTGCGACTGCACGTTCCATTATCGAGTCTAGTGGTTGATTCCCTTCGATTTCTAGCCATGGACCAGCCCACCAAATCGCTACATTCACTATGATAAATAAGCAAAATAGTAAAATAGGCATCGCTGCTGCGAGGCTTGGCTTAAGCATTCTCGCGATCCTAACTAAATATTTCCACATGGATCTTATCCTTCGTTTATTCTGACGTTGTATGCTTTTGTAGTTGTTCTACTAAAGAGGGTTCCCAGTCGTTAACGCTCATCGTTGTAACTTGTGAATATAGGGTTTGATATTGTTCTTTTGCCATCGCATCAAGATTGTTTGCGTTTAGCAGATTGGTTTGTAGCAATCGCCAGTAAAACTTATCTCTAGGTTCTCTTGCAGCGACTAAGCCATCATTTAACATCGACAGTGCGACAGCGATTCCCGCATCTTTAGCAAGCATCATCGCCTCTGCCTCTTTCTCTTCCCAATTCCCCACACTCGCTTGCTGACCACTGACGTTTTGATGGCTCAATAGCCATTCTTTCGCTTTGTCACTGACAAAGGGCTCACCGCCTTTGAATTTCAATTTCAGTAAATCTGGCATACGAGCAAGAAATTTAGCGCTTTCACTAAGAATCGCTTCACACCAACCATCATGCCCAAGTGCTTTCGCAATCTGATAACTCATCAGTTGCCCTTCGAACCAGAAAGGAGCCATGGTTAGGCTTTGTTCAACCTTACGCCAAAGTTCGAGATCTGGATGACGTAGTTGATCTTGGTACTCTTTTACACGCTCTTGCATCATGCCGCGTAGCAAGGTTTCACCGTTGACATCATGCTCGGGTAACGAAGCAATACTGGACCAAACGGCATAACGACGAACTCGGATTGCCAAGGTGACGCCAAAATCCTGATCGGTGACCACTTCAGCTACTTTGAGCAACGATTGCTTTAGTGCCTTATCACTTGAACTATCGACAGAGACCGCACTTTGGCTCATCTCGATTGGGGCACTTTTTACTGCCTCTGGCACAATTTCTTCGATACGTTCTTGCTCAATGCTTCGCGCTAAGCCAGTGCTAATTTTTGCCATCACGGCTTCTACGTCATCAGACATCAGTTCAGCATTGGTGGTCGATAACTGCCAAGACTCTAACGCCTCTTTTAACGTCTCTCGCTCTTGAGTTGTAAAACGGGAAAAATCTAACTTTTCTGTCACGAGACTAAAACGTTGTGTTATTTGGCTAAAAAATTTCCCTCTTGCCAAACGCCCTTTTTGTCCCGGCGCGGGAAAACACTCTTGCCAATAGAGTAACGTAAAATCGGTTAACAGTTGCATTGACACAATAAATCGTGACGGCGTCACTTTATTGTGTAAGCATTGCAGTAAAATGATGAGCAATTTAAGATCTTTGCTCTTCTCACTTAACAACGAGACTGTTGTCTGTTCGACTTCTGGCCATTGAACTGTTGCGTGAGAAAGCGAGCCTACTTTCATCATTTGGTCTTCGACAAAATCAAACTGTGGGTCATCCACAAGTCTCACACCGACCGGGTTATCCCCGTCTATGGGTTGACTTATAGACTGACGATATTGAGTGATATCCATTGCAGATCCTTACCAGCCGCAGCGACTGCGTAGAGCCACCAAAGAAGAGGACAAAGTACTTGCATCGAACCACAATCCATCGACGATTCTGGAGTTCGAGCGTAAAACTAGGCGCGGCTGTTTCGCCATTGCTTTCATCATTTCGATGGCAGGAATTCCTCGTCCCGATGAAAACAACAAACCAATATCGTCACTTCGCCAAGATTGAGAACGCATACCAACAATCGATATGTTCACTTGCGCATCATCTATCGCGCTTGGAAATGCCAACTCAACCCGGCTCAGATTATCAATGCAACTCATCAGCAAAATCGGTTTGGCGTTATCGTCAAAAGCGGTCTTTTCATTGAGTGCGACTAATGTTACCCATGCATTACCACGTTCTGCCGTTCCTTTGGTTGTTAAATGACTCACATCTTCCGCTTGGTATTGACTCAAGCTATCATAAGCACGCTGCCATGATGCTGGGACATCAGGCCTATAAGAGGATTCAAGATGTACTTTTGTGGGTGTTTGAAACAAAGTATCAAAACAGGCTAACCTCTCTAGGCGCGCATTGATTTGCGTACAATTCTGCGCTTGCTCTAGCGTGGGTTCGCCCGCATAGACGGCGTTGCCCCAAACTATGCCGTGGGCGAGTATCATGATTAGAATACAACGTTGAATCATGGGGTTTTTATCTCCAGCTTTTGGCATTTGTAGGCCAATGTCCGTTTGGGAATCCCCAAGCTCGCTGCCGCTTTAGCACGGTCACCTGAGAAATGTTGCAACCTATCGCGGATAATACGGAGTTCAAACTCATTGACGGTTTGCTTCAAGTTATCTACTTGGTCTGAATTAAAACCCACGCCATACTCTGCGGTGTCGTTGCTGACATTTTTCACTGCGCTAGGCGCTACAGAATGAACATTCGACAAGCGATGTTCAAAACAGCTCGCGGCGACCTGGGTCCCATCTGGTGTTTGTGCGCAAGCAAACTCAACGAGATGTTTAAGCTCACGCACATTGCCAGGAAAGTCATACTGAGATAAGCGATCTATCGCCTTGTAATCAAGACCACGAATATTGGTGTTATGCTGATGATTAAATGAATCGACAAAATGTTGACTCAATAACTCGATATCTTCGAGCTTGGCAGACAACGATGGTAGACTTACTGGGTATTGAAGTAGGCGATAATAAAGATCTTGTCGAAACTCTCGTTGACGCACTTGCTGCAATAAATTCACGTGAGTCGCGGAGACCAGTCTAAAGTTCGACGTCAATTCTTGTTTCGCCCCCACCGGGCGAAACAGACGTGATTCAAGTACTCGCAGCAACTTTGCTTGCAAGTTGAGTGGCATATCCCCAATTTCATCCAAAAATAGCGTCCCACCATCGGCCTGCGCTATCAAACCGAGCTTATCTTTGTCTGCACCTGAAAACGCACCTTTGCTGTAACCAAACAATTCGCTCTCAAGCAAGTTTTCTGGAATCGCGGCACAATTGATGGCGACAAATGGTCCTTTGTTACGAGATGAATATTCATGGACAGCATGAGCAACCAATTCTTTGCCTGTCCCCGTTTCACCTTGAATCATCACCGAAAGCTTTGAAGAGGCCGCATTGATAATTTGCTCTCGCAGTTTATGCATAGCCGAACTATCACCAATCAATTTGGTCGATAGTTGTGTCATGACACAACGACGAGCATCATCACGTTGAGCATCATTAAGCGATTCAGAGAGAACTTTTCGTCCTTGGTTTTCTCGCAAAATCTCACTTAGTAGTGACCATTGATGAGAAAAAATCTCTAGAAATTTAATAAACTCTGGTTGCGTAAATAGCCCATCAACAATTCGACTTTCCCCCACCATAAACAGCACAGATTGAACTTGATCCGCCCCGACAGGAAGTGGATGAATAGCGACTTTATCCATCAAACCGACTTGTGCGGTCAGTTCATTAAAGGCACGGTTTAAACGCCAAAATCCAAGTTCGTCAGCCGCCAGATTAATCGGCCTAGCCGATTGGAGTACATGGGCAAACGGGCAATCAAAATCAGTCACAGACCAACTCAAAGCAACATCACGACCATGTGGTACTAAACTTCGCCCATCAGTCGTCGGAACCAATAACAAGCACTGTTCTAACCCGAGTTCACTACGGATAGTTTCAATAAACCTATCCGCAAGTTCGCTCGGGCTTTTCGCCACGACAAGCTCTGTTGCGAGCACTAACCATTGGCTCATGATTACTCTACCTCTCCGATAAACTCTCCTTCATCGGCAGCCAAATAGATACGTTCTACCGGTTGCTTGTTAGCCAGTTTATTGAGTAGAGATAATGATATTGGTGGCAACAACTGTCCTTCGATAATCGCTTCTAACATACGAGCACCGTTTTCAGAACGATTTGCACGATTTAAGATCTCTTCAATCAAGCTATCTTCAATGACAACTTGTGCATCGTAGCGCTGCTTAAACAGCTTCTCTAGATTAGAAAGTTTTCCACGTACGATTTTCTCGAGTACGTCGCGAGCAAGAGGCAAGTAGAATACGGTTTCCATACGGGCTAAAAGAGCGGGTTTGAAAAATGCAGCTAGCTCAGCATATAACGCTTCATCTAGTTTTTCAGGCGATTGGGCATTATCAACAATGGTCTGATAACCGAGATTGGACGTGAGGAAAAAAACGATATTTTGACAATCAATTAAACGCCCTTCACCATCAGAAAGTTCTCCTTTATCAAACGCTTGATAAAAAATATTGAGCACTTCCGGATGAGCCTTTTCAACTTCATCTAATAGCACAACCGAGTACGGCATTTTGCGAATGGCCTCGGTCAAAATACCGCCTTCTCCATAACCGACATAGCCAGGTGGAGAACCAATTAGACGTGAAACCGTATGTTTCTCCTGATATTCAGC
>NZ_AFWF01000075.1 GCF_000222605.1 Vibrio ichthyoenteri ATCC 700023
GAGATTTTCTGTGATCGAAAATAACTACCTCACCCTACTTCGTCATCCTCGAGAGGGAGGAACGACCGAGTCGGGGATCTTTGGCTTCAGCGCACAAAAGCAGATTCCCTACTCGCGCTTCGCGCTCTATGGAATGACCGAAGGATCTGAGACGCTGCGCTCCGAGATTTGAGACGCGAGAAGCGAGAACACTTCGCTCCGAGAATTGAGAGACAAGTAATGAGAAAGCTACGCGCTGAGATTCAAAAAAAGGGGTTTGCGTAATACGCTAACCCCTTTTAATTCTTAACATACGCCTCTACATTCTCACCGTAAGGCGTAGCCGAATTTTCTCGACTCTCGAATCTCAGATCTCGACTCTGAAAACCTTAAAGGCTCAGAATCACGCCTGCCAGTGATGCGCTCATTAAGTTTGCCATCACGCCCGCCGCAATTGCGCGGAAGCCGTATTGAGAGATGAAGCTGCGCTTTTCAGGTACGATGCTGCCTAGGCCGCCGATCAGCATTGCCATGGTTGAGATGTTAGCAAAGCCACATAGTGCAAACGTTACGATTGCTTGTGAGTGTTCACTCAGTAGTGGTTTCACTTCCATTAATTGGATGAAAGCCACGAATTCGTTAACCACAATCTTGTTACCGATTAGAGAACCCGCGATAGTCGCCTCGCTCCATGGCACGCCAAGTAGCCATGCAACGGGTGCAAATAGGTAACCAAGGATCAGTTCAAAACTTAGGTCGATACCCACTAGGCCACCAGCCCAGCCAAGAATACCGTTTAGCAGCGCAATCACACTGACAAACGCAAGTAAAGTTGCGCCTACCGCTACCGCGATACGTAAACCAGACATCGCACCATCAGCCATCGCTTCGACTACGTTGGTTGCTTTTGGCATTTCAACGTTATCTAGCTCTACTTCTGGCGTTAATGTTTCGCTCTCTGGCATCATAATTTTTGCCATCAGCAGACCCGCAGGTGCTGACATAAAGGCAGCCGCGATTAGGTAGTTAAGATCCACGCCCAATGATGCGTAGCCAACCAAAGTACCACCCGCAACTGATGCCAAACCACAAGTCATTACAGTAAAGAACTGTGAATCTGTCATGTGCTTTAGGTATGGTTTAACCACCAATGGCGCTTCAATCATACCCACGAAGATGTTCGCGGTCGCAGAAAGGGATTCAGCGCGACCAATACCCAACAGTTTTTGTAAACCACCACCGATAAGGTTAATCACTTTTGGCATTAAGCCAATGTGGTATAAACCTGAGATCAGTGCTGAGAAGAATACGATGATACCCAATACATTAATCGCAAAGGTAAAGCCGCCTGTTGCCAAACCGCCAAATAGGAACGCAATCCCTTCTTGGCCGTAGTTGATTAAGTTAGATACAGCAGCGGTCACATTGCCTAGTGCATCTTTGCCCGCTGGTACATACAGCACCAAAAGAGCAAAAGAAACTTGTAGTGCAAACGCGAGAGATACGGTGCGGTAATTAATGTTTTTACGGTTGGTTGATAGCAACCATGCGGTAAGCAAAATCGCCACAATACCTAAGATTGAGTTCATAAAGTGAATCCGACTAAAAGGGGGAACTGGAAAG
This sequence comes from Vibrio ichthyoenteri ATCC 700023, assembly GCF_000222605.1. Taxonomy (GTDB): domain Bacteria; phylum Pseudomonadota; class Gammaproteobacteria; order Enterobacterales; family Vibrionaceae; genus Vibrio; species Vibrio ichthyoenteri. The sequence goes on from NZ_AFWF01000075.1 coordinate 1,603, forward strand.
GCATCGGATAATAGCGGCGAAAAAATGAGATGCAAGTCACACTTGTTGCAAGTTTGTACGTATTAGTGATGCTTTTTACACCACCAATTTAACTTGTTGTTTTTTCTTAGGATAAACGATTGCTCAATGAGATTATTTCCAAATGAAAAAGATGTTTCCGGCTTTGGAAATAATCACAAGCTTTAACGCGGTTCACTCGGGCGGCTGATGTAGGGAGCAAGTTGCACGTCCCAATAACATGGGTTACCAATTTTATCTTTGATAAAGTCGATCACGGCAGAGGTCTTTTTGGGCAAATAATGACGGCTTGGATAAACCGCATAAAAAGGCATGGTTTGACTGGCCTTCCACTCTGGTAATAGTTGAATAAGCTGGCCGGTTTTAAATTCATCACGAATTAAATAAGTCGCGAGATAGGCGATTCCCCACCCTGCCACAGCCGCATCACGCACCGCTTCTGCAAGGTCAACAGAATAGTTACCTGAGACTTTTACATTCAGCTGTTGCTCTGAGTTCACAAATGCCCAATTGGTGTAATCACGCTGCCAACTGCGATAAATCAAACAGTTATGCTCACTAAGATCATGAGGGTGTACTGGCGCGCTATGCTGCATGAGATAATCAGGCGACGCAGCGACCACAAATTGGCAATCTGCAATACGGCGGGCAATGTAGCCTTCCGGCAAGTGTTCGTTATTGGTGATCCACAGATCCAGCCCCTCTTCGAGCATATCGACTTTGTAATCAAACAAATGAACTTCCACTTGCAGATTTGGGTATTGCTCACGTAGCTCTTGAATTGCAGGAATGATATGTAAGGTACCAAACGATTGGGAAAGCCCTAGTTTGACGAGCCCTTCGACCTCATCGCGTTGGCTTTCAATTTCATTTTGCGCTTCATCAATGATCTTAACGATCTTTTGGCAATGACGATGAAAACGCTCACCCGCTTCAGTTGCAGTAAAACTGCGCGTAGTTCGCTGGACTAACTTAACACCGAGTGATTGCTCAAGCTGCGCCAATTGTTTACTGACGTGCGAAACGGAAACACCCAAGCTCTTGGCTGCGAGAGTGAAGTTTTTATGTTTAAGCAAAGCGGAAAAAACCACCATCTGCGCGGCTCGATCGGAAAGCACTGCATCTCCTAAAAATAAAAGGGGCTCAATGAGCCCCTCAAGATAACACGTTTGAATAGAACGCTTAATCTAACATAATGCGGTCAGCAAGATGGCTAACAGCCAATGCGAAGTAGTAAGAGCGGTTCCACTTCATTAAAACATTGTAGTTGTTGTAAACAAGGTAAACGCGGCCATCGGCTTGATCCGGTGCGGTTAGCCAAGCTTCGATATCGTTATCTAACTTCGGTAATGGGCGACCATCATAACGTGTGACGCCCAACTTGCTCCATTCGGTCAAGGTTTTCTGTTTGCCTTCTACGCGACCTTCAATGCTCATGTCAAAGTCAGCCGGTAGTTTTACTTGGCGACCCCAAGTGTATGAATCATCCCAACCAGATTGGCTTAGATAATTGGCTGTTGAAGCAAACACATCCGCTTTGGTGTTCCAGATGTCTTTCTTGCCATCGCCGTTGCCATCGGCAGCAAAGCTTAAGAATGAACTTGGCATAAACTGGCATTGACCCATAGCGCCAGCCCAAGAGCCTTTCATATCGTCAACGTCAATGTGGCCTTGATCGAGAATAGTCAGTGCTGACATCAACTCTTTACGGAAGAACTCTTCACGACGTCCTTCATAAGCCATGGTTGATAGTGCATCAACCACGCTGTAGTTACCGGTGAATTTACCAAAATTACTTTCCACGCCCCATAGCGCGACAATAAATCTTGGCTGTACACCGTACTCTTCCCCAATACGTGTCAGCTCTGCTTGGTGTTCTTTATACAACTCTTTCGCTTGTTTTACTTTCCACTCTGGCACAGCACGGGGGATGTACTCATCTAAGGTGAGTTTTTTCTCTGGCTGGTTGCGATCTGCGGTAACAGCACGCGGTTTAAAAGTAACGTCGGCAAAAGCACTGGTGACTATCGGCTCTGAGATACCGTTTTCCAGCGCTTGGGTTTTCAAGAATTCAACATATTGCTCAAAGCTTTTTTCTTGAGCAAACACTGAAGATGTAATGGTTAAGCCTAGTACGACTGACAGTAGTTTTTTCACAATTGCCCTCCTTGAGCAATCTGATCTTTATTCAGATTTCTGACGTGCTTTTTGTTCTTTATATTCGTCTAACAAGTTTTTTGGTGGTGGCGGTAATTGCAGGAAAAAGCCTTCTTCATTCATCGACTGTTTCACTTTTTCAACATCCACTTGTGCTAGGGTACGACCTTCAAGTTTCACCACCATCACCATGGTAGGTTTACCAAACATTTGCATTAGTTGGTCAGGAACTTGTGAAAAATCGTCCTTTTTTGGCACATATAAGTATGCGCCTTCTTTTTTCGAACTTTTGTAAATAGCACAAATCATGGGAAGCCTTTAATCCATCTTAGTTTAAAGAATATCAATCTTAAGTCATTTTTGGGAAGAAAACGCCCAAATGAGAGCAAGATAACTTGCTGACCGTATGCGGGGAATATAACATGACACCCCTACTCTCAGGCAACGTCATTTCTACGACGGCGATAACCCAATGAGGTCCAAAGTAAAAGATGTCACATACCCCGGATTTGAAAGGTAGTAGTTTTACTTTGTCAGTTTTGCACCTTTCTGACAACGATGTCGAAAAAACTATTCATTTTCTGAAAGAGAAGGTCGAGCAAGCTCCCGCTTTTTTCAAATCAGCGCCAGTAGTCATCAATGTTTCCCTTGTACAAGGTGACATTGATTTTTCAGCGTTAAAACACGGAATTTCTAATGTCGGCATGATACCGGTCGGCATTACGGGCAGCAAAGATAAACGCACCCAAAACATGGCAAGTGAAGCTGGCTTTGCCATCATGTCGGCCAGCAAGTCGCCAGCACAAGCACCGGCAATCATGGCTCCGACCAAGATCATTCGTACTCCAGTACGTTCTGGCCAGCAAATCTATGCCAAAGATGCGGATCTTGTGGTGCTCAACCATGTAAGTGAAGGCGCAGAAGTCATTGCCGATGGTTCTATCCACATTCACGGCACATTGCGCGGTCGCGCAATTGCTGGAGCAAATGGAAATAAAGGCGCGGTCATCGTATGTAATAAATTACATGCAGAATTGATGTCTATCGCCGGCCATTACTGGCTAACCGAGCAGTTCGCCGAAGAGTTTTGGCAGCAAAAAGTATTATTTAGTTTAGATGATGACTCGCTCAAGTTTGAGTTGTTGACGATTTAAGAGATTATAAGGAATAAAGAATGGCACGCATTATTGTCGTCACGTCAGGTAAAGGCGGTGTGGGTAAAACAACCTCCAGCGCAGCGATTGCCTCGGGCCTTGCGCTAAAAGGAAAGAAAACTGCAGTGATCGATTTCGATATCGGTCTGCGTAACCTTGATCTTATCATGGGCTGTGAGCGCCGTGTGGTCTATGACTTTGTTAACGTCATCAATGGCGAAGCAACGTTGAACCAAGCGATGATCAAAGATAAGCGCACTGACAACCTGTTCATTCTACCGGCGTCTCAAACTCGCGATAAAGATGCGCTAACCAAAGAAGGCGTACGACGTGTGCTTGATGAGTTAGACGAAATGGGCTTCGACTTTGTTATCTGTGATTCACCAGCAGGCATCGAGCAAGGCGCGCTAATGGCACTGTACTTCGCTGATGAAGCGATTGTGACCACCAACCCTGAAGTCTCTTCTGTACGCGATTCAGACCGTATTCTTGGTATTCTTGATTCTAAATCTGTTCGCGCAGAACAAGGGTTAGAACCAGTAAAACAACATCTTCTACTGACTCGCTACAACCCAGCTCGCGTAAACCAAGGTGAAATGCTGAGCGTGGAAGACGTAGAAGAGATCCTGCACATTTCGCTACTGGGTGTAATCCCAGAAAGCCAAGCAGTACTGAACGCATCAAACAAAGGTGTACCAGTAATTTTTGACGATCAGTCTGATGCAGGCCAAGCTTATGCAGATACCGTTGATCGTTTATTGGGTGATCAAATTGACTTCCGCTTCCTAACTGAGCAGAAGAAAGGGATTTTCAAACGACTATTTGGAGGCTAAAACGGCATGTCATTATTGGAATTTTTCCGTCCACAGAAAAAAAATTCAGCAAACTTAGCCAAAGAACGTTTGCAGATTATTGTTGCCGAACGTCGTAGCCACGATGATCCAGCACCGTCTTACTTACCACAGCTTAAAGAAGACATTCTTGCCGTGATCAGTAAATACGTTGCCGTTGATCCGTCTATGGTCGACCTGACGTTTGAGCACAAAGACGATGACATTTCAGTGCTAGAGCTGAATGTTAAGTTGCCAGACGAAGAGAAGTAAACGCTTCTTCGCTGACCAAAGAGCCGATGCCAACGCATCGGCTTTTTTGTGTCGAGAAGAGACGAAAAAAAAGAAGCGAGATGCGAGAGGCTATGCGAAAAAGATCAGAACGCTGCGCTCCGAGAGTTGAGAAACGAAAAGCAAAAAGCGAGAGCACAAAACTAAGCTTTACCGCGAGACAAACCACCCGCCCAATGCCGTCATCCTCGAGAGGGAGGAACGACCGAGTCGGGAATCTGCAACTTCACCGCACAAAAGCAGATTCCCTACTCGCGCTACGCGCTCTATGGAATGACCGAAGGGTTATGGCCACGAGAGGTGAGACGAGAGAAAAGCGGGATGCGAGAGACGATACGAAAAAAGAGCAGAACGCTGCGCTCCGAGAGTTGAGAAACGAAAGGCGAAAAAAAGAAGCGAGATGCAAGAGCGTGTAGCTGAGCTTTATCGCGAGACAAACCACCCGCCCGATTTCGTCATCCTCGAGAGGGAGGAACGACCGAGTCGGGGGATCTACAACTTCACCGCACAAAAGCAGATTCCTTACTCGCGCTACGCGCTCTATGGAATGACCGAAGGGTTATGGCCGCGAGAGGTGAGATGAGAGAAAAGCGGGATGCGAGAGACGAGAGAAGAGCAGAACGCTTCGCTCCGAGAAGCGAGACGAGAGAAGATAGGGTCATTCCCGGGACGCGAAATCCAATATACGAAAAGCAAAAAGCGAGATACGAGCGCGTACAGCTAAGCTTTACCGCGAGCGTCATCCTCGAGAGGGAGGAACGACCGAGTCGGGGATCTCTCGGCTCTTTGCTCTTTGCTCTTTGCTCTCGATTCTCAATTCTCGACTCTCAAAGCGCAGCGCTCTCAATTCGTTCCAAACGAAAAAAGCCCCTGTCTTTCGACAGGGGCTTGGTACTTTTCCGATAAAGTAGATTTCGTGCTAGCGAAAACCTAACTCATAGCTGGAGCTTAAATTAAGCGCCCGCTTTCTCTTTCTTAGCTTTAGCAGGTTTTGCTTCTTGGTCAGCTTTCTTCTTGATAACAGTTGTACCTTCGAAAGTTTCACCTTCAACAAATGCAGTCCCGAAGTAAGAAGCAGTTAGCACTTCTTTTAGCTCGCTGATTAGTGGGTAACGTGGGTTCGCACCAGTACATTGGTCATCGAACGCTTCAACTGATAGCTCTTCAAGTTTAGAGATGAAGTCAGCTTCGTTTACGCCAGCAGCTTGGATTGATAGTGGAATATCCAAATCAACTTTAAGCTCTTCCAACCAAGTTAGTAGACGTTCAATCTTCTGAGCAGTGCGGTCACCAGCTTGGCTTAGGCCTAGGTGGTCAGCAACTTCAGCGTAACGACGACGTGCTTGTGGACGGTCGTATTGAGAGAACGCAGTTTGTTTAGTTGGGTTATCGTTCGCGTTGTAACGTACAACGTTTGAGATAAGTAGTGCGTTAGCAAGACCATGTGGTAGGTGGAACTCAGCACCTAGTTTGTGTGCCATTGAGTGACAAACACCTAGGAATGCGTTCGCAAATGCCATACCAGCGATGGTTGCTGCGTTGTGTACTTTCTCACGAGCGATTGGGTCAGCAGAACCATTTTTGTAGCTAGATGGTAGGTATTCTTTAAGCATCTTAAGAGCTTGCAGAGCTTGACCATCTGAGTATTCGTTCGCAAGAACTGATACGTAAGCTTCTAGAGCGTGAGTTACTGCATCGTAACCACCGAACGCTGTTAGCGACTTAGGCATGTTCATTACTAGGTTCGCATCAACGATAGCCATGTTTGGCGTGATTTCGTAGTCAGCTAGTGGGTACTTAGCACCAGTCTTGTCGTCAGTAACAACCGCGAATGGAGTAACTTCTGAACCCGTACCTGAAGTTGTAGTGATACATACAAGCTCAGCTTTTTGACCCATTTTAGGGAACTTGTAGATACGTTTACGGATGTCCATAAAGCGCATTGCTAGTTCTTCAAAGTGAGTTTCTGGGTGCTCGTACATAACCCACATGATCTTAGCCGCGTCCATTGGAGAACCGCCACCTAGAGCAAGGATTACGTCAGGCTGGAAGCTCTTCATTGCTTCAGCGCCTTTCTCTACTACTGATAGAGTTGGATCTGCTTCTACATCAAAGAATGTTTGAACTTCGATACCTTGAGCTTTAAGTAGGCTTACTACGTCATCAGCGTAACCGTTGTTGAATAGGAAACGGTCAGTTACTAGGAACGCACGTTTCTTACCTTCTAGGTCGCCAAGAGCGATTGGAAGGCTACCACGACGGAAGTAGATTGATTTCGGTAGTTTGTGCCACAACATATTTTCAGCTCGCTTCGCAACAGTTTTCTTGTTGATTAGGTGCTTAGGACCAACGTTTTCAGAGATAGAGTTACCACCCCATGAACCACAACCTAGCGTTAGTGATGGTGCAACGTTGAAGTTGTACAGGTCACCGATACCGCCGTGAGTAGTTGGGATGTTGATAAGAATACGTGCAGTCTTCATCTTGTCACCGAAGTAACGGATACGGTCTGCATTCACGTCTTGGTTAGTGTAAAGACCAGATGTATGGCCGATACCACCGATTTCTACCATTGTAACTGCTTGAGCAACTGCGTTTTCGAAAGAAGACGCACGGAACATACCAAGAGTTGGAGATAGTTTCTCGTGAGCGAATTCGTCATCGTAAGATACTTCGCCTAGGCCTTCACCAACAAGAATCTTAGTATCTGCAGGAACTTTAACACCCGCCATTTCAGCGATTGCAGTTGCAGGTTGACCTACGATTTTTGCGTTTAGTGCGCCGTCGATAAGAAGAACTTTACGAACTTTATCTGCGTCAGCTTTGCTTAGTACATGACCTTTGTGAGAAGCAAAACGCTCTTTCACTTCGTCATAAACTTCGTCCATTACGATAACTGCTTGCTCAGAAGCACAAACTACGCCGTTATCGAATGTTTTAGACATAAGGATTGATGCTACAGCACGTTTAACGTCTGCTGTTTCATCGATAACTACAGGAACGTTACCTGCACCTACGCCGATTGCTGGTTTACCAGAAGAGTATGCTGCTTTAACCATGCCTGGACCACCAGTTGCAAGGATAAGAGCGATACCATCGTGCTTCATAAGAGCGTTTGAAAGCTCAACTGAAGGTTGGTCGATCCAACCGATGATGTCTTTTGGTGCGCCGGCTGCTACTGCTGCATCTAGAACAAGTTTAGCTGCGTCGTTAGTAGAGTTTTTAGCACGTGGGTGTGGTGAGAAGATGATACCGTTACGAGTCTTCAGAGAGATCAGAGACTTAAAGATCGCTGTAGACGTTGGGTTAGTTGTTGGAACGATACCGCAGATGATACCTACAGGCTCAGCGATAGTCATCGTGCCTAGGTTGTCGTCTTCTTCAAGGATGCCACAGGTTTTTTCATCTTTGTATTTGTTGTAAATGAACTCAGATGCAAAGTGGTTCTTGATTACTTTATCTTCAACAATACCCATACCAGACTCTGCAACCGCTTGTTGTGCTAGCGGGATACGAGCATGGTTAGCTGCTAGAGATGCTGCGCGGAAAATTGCGTCTACTTGTTCTTGAGAGAACGTAGCGAATTCTTCTTGAGCTGCTTTTACGCGAGCTACTAGAGCATCTAGTTCAGCCAAATTAGTTACAGGCATAGGGAATCTCCTAAAATTAACAAATATTAAAAACTTTTTATTAAGCTCGTTGTTGGTTCTCGTTCACGCTCTTGGGTGATGTAACTAACAACACTCTTAGTAAATTGCTTTCAGGGCTGAGTATAATATTTCAGAGTGTGAAAAAAATTGACTCAGATCAGTTCTGAAAAATTAATTACTCCCTTAGTGGTGCCCACCTAAGAAAAACAACCTTAACACACTGATTTAAAAGAAATATAACCCCGAAACACTAATGCTCAAAAAAACCGCAGTTAAACAACAAAAACTCAAAAACTTTCAAAATTCTGTAAAAAAGTTTCATTTTTATACAAAACTCATCATTGTAGGTGAGTTTTTACGTGCTACTGAGAGTATATCCAAATCGCATTATCTCTCTACAACTAGACATATCTTTTGTTGAAAGTGTGCGAATGTTAACACTTATGAAGATTGCAATCTTAAGTTTCATGCCGATCACGTAACAAACCTTTTTTATACCGTTCACAAAAGCGTCAATAATAAGATTTTCTCACTCGTAGTGACCTTTATACGTTAGATTTTTTCATTCGTTTACTTGTTCGTAATGAACTACATTATGCGCGAAATAACCTCCTTAACTTTTTCATTTTCTCAACGCGTGAGTCACTACTATGCAAACTATCGAGCTTGCGATTTTCCTTCAGTTCTTTCTAGGCCTTGTCGCGGCTGTTAACCCTATTGGTATTATGCCTGTCTTCGTTTCACTTACAGGCCACATGACTGTAGAGGAAAAGAAAAAGACTGCCTTAACGGCAAATTTTGCCGTTGTTATCATCTTGGTGGTCTCGTTACTGGCGGGTCAGTTTCTGCTCGACATGTTCAGTATTTCTATCGATTCATTCCGAGTGGCTGGTGGCTTGCTATTACTGAGCATCGCATTTTCAATGATGAGCGGTAAGTTAGGTGAAGATAAACAGAACAAACAAGAAAAGACCGAGTCGGTGACTCGCGAACAAGTTGGCGTTGTGCCATTGGCGATGCCGCTCATGGCAGGCCCTGGTGCAATCAGTTCGACCATTGTTTACGGCGCTCGCTATCCAAGCATGTTTGATACTTTGGGCATTATTTTAACCATCATCGTATTTTGCTTCTGCTCATGGTTACTATTCCGCTCAGCACCGCTATTGGTTCGTTTTCTAGGTCAAACCGGGATTAACGTCATTACTCGTATCATGGGTTTGATCTTGGGTGCACTTGGCATTGAGTTTATTGCTAACGGTATTCGCGGCCTTTTCCCGGCTTTAATGGGCTAAGCGTAAACGTCTCGCTGATAAGGCTAACAATAGCGAAACCAATTTCGCCAGTTAGCCTCCCCTTTCCTTTCTGGTATGATGTGGCATCTTTTTTTAACAATGACACATCATGCCAAAGACTTCTTTAAAGCATCATCTCTACGTCATTATTTTCGGCACGCACACTAAAGCTGGCCGAGCCTTTGATATAGGCTTGATCATTGCCATCCTAATTTCGTTGGTGGTATTAGTTTTAGAGTCGTTGCCTTCCGTAATGACCGAATGGAGCAGAGAGCTTCGTTACTGCGAGTACGCTTTTACTGCATTATTTACGCTCGAGTACCTGCTACGCCTTTACTGCTCACCGAAACCAAAATCTTACGCCACCAGCTTTTATGGCGTCATAGACTTACTCGCGATCTTGCCTACCTATCTGGCGATCTTCTTCCCTGCCGTGTCATTTATGGGGGTAGTAAGACTTCTTCGTGTTATGCGCATCTTCCGCGTGTTGAAGTTGGTCCGTTATTTACAAGATTCCAATATCTTGCTGCGCTCACTTTTGATGGCAAAACGTAAGATTTTTATCTTCTTTAACACCGTGGCGATCTTGGTTACGATTTTGGGGTCGCTGATCTATGTTATTGAAGGACCAGCTAATGGCTTTACCAGTATTCCGCAAAGCATCTATTGGGCAATTGTGACCATTACGACTGTCGGCTATGGGGATTTAGTGCCTCAAACGGCCTTGGGTAAAGGTATCGCATCCATCACGATGTTATTGGGTTATTCAATATTGGCGGTGCCAACCGGGATCATCACCGCGGAACTAAACCAAGAAATGAAATCACATCGAACTCTGGTTAAATGCCCAAATTGTTCCAAGTCTGGTCATGAGGCGGATGCGATGAATTGTAAGTTCTGTGGCAGCGAACTTGCTGACCCTGATGAGCGCATGGTGGCGCAAAACGCTGAGCGTGATTAAGCCGTTTGTATTGCAAGATAAGAAATAGAAAAGAGGGTGTCGTTGACACCCTCTCTGTTAACAGATTTTCATCCCAGCTTTACTTAACAGCCGTCAGATACGATTTCAATAGAATAGCCATCACCCACCTGCATAGCCGTGGTGTACTTCACATAGCACTGAGTTGCCGCTATTTCTCCATTAAAATCACTCCCCGTATAACCTTGAAGATTACTCGAACGAGTGACTATCCAATAATCTGGATTGGCGACTGAGCCTTGGTTAAATGCAGCCCAAACCCACTGCTTGCTTAAGTCATGGTAACCTTCATCTAAGGTCATAAATTCAACAAGTCCTTGCTTATTCACCGAAGGATAACCAAATTGTATTGAACCTGCTTGTTCGACACTGTAGTAAGGTTCATCTTGCTTACCTAATACCAACGCTTTGCTGTGGGCCAACTCCACTGCATCGTGCACTGCAGCTGAAACACCTTGTAGTGCAGAAGTATTAGCACTGTCTTTAAGATTGATGAACTTCGGCAGTGCTACTACAGCTAAGACCCCCAATATGACAATAACCACTACTAATTCAATCAGCGTAAAACCTTGCTTCGTTCTTTTCATCGTTGTTCCCCTTTTACCAACGGGGCGCTACGGTAAAGGAGCCAAGTCAGCTGCATGTCATTGATTTGTTAGTGTGAGTTAAAATATCAACTTAAGAAATATCAGCAACTACCGTCAAACAAGCATAAAAATACCCGCACTATGGCGGGTATCTAAATAGACTGAGCGATCAATCGAGCTGCGAGTAATTCGTTATGCTTGATGATTCTTTATTGAATCACACAGTGGCGTCACCGGTGTGATATTGGCTTTCGCCTCTTGCCACGCAAGCTCTGCATTACCGTCACAAATCGCATCGATCATCGGTTTATGGCTCAGCGCACTTTGTGAGAGATCATAATCAATATGCGTCATGCTCAAATAGCTTAGTAATTGATTGGCAATTTGGCTGTAAGCCTTTTCCATTCTTTTACTGCAACTCACTTCGACGATTTTTCGATGTAACTTAAAATCCGCCTGGCTGATGGCTTTAATGTCATCGGGCACCGTCGCACAAAGATCGCAATATTCTTGGAACAGCGCACTCAATGCCTTCTTATCTTGCTCTGAAGCTTTTTCGGCCGCCATCGATGCCGCTTGGCTTTCTAACGCGACTCGTATGTTGTACAACTCCCACAGATCATTTTCATCGAGCATGAATACATGCCAGCCTGCGTAAGGTTTTTGTACCACCAACCCTTCATGAGATAAGGTGTTAAGCGCCATACGTACTGTGCTGCGCGACAATTCCAAATCCTTGGCTAAAGTGCTTTCAACAATTTTTTCGCCTTGCTCCATTTCACCGTTAACGATCTTATCACGAAGGTAGTCGGTGGCTTGTTCTTCTAAGCTTTGTTTATTGATTATCATTGTTTCAAGTTATCCGTTGGCTTTATCTATACACAGTCATCCTAAACTGGCATATCGAGCACATTGTCTGGGATCTGTGCGTATCATAGCAAACTCTGCTTTCCAACCGCACTACTCTAATGTGAAAACAGGTGCAATGGCTTAAATAATGTCTAGTTACGCTGGCTTATGGCGATAAATTGCTCAGTCACTTGCTCACATCAAACGTGTCACGCAAAAACAACAAAGGCTACCTATAATGGTAGCCTTTCTTTTTACCGGTCAATTTATCCTCAAACACTTAACGTGGTCAGTGTTAAAGAGACAAATCAACGAACACCGTCACTCTAAAGTAAACGGATAATCGATTATTGTTTCTCAGCTAGAATGATACGCAACGTACGGCGCAATGGCTCTGCAGCGCCCCACAATAGCTGGTCACCAACCGTGAACGCATTGAGGAAATCGTCACCCATTGCCATCTTACGCAGACGACCAACTGGAACAGATAGCGTGCCAGTTACTTTTGCCGGTGTCAGCTCTTGCGCTGTAATATCACGATCATTCGGCACAACTTTTACCCAATCATTATGCGTTGCGATGATTTCTTCGATCTCATCCATTGGCACATTTTGCTTAAGTTTGATTGTAAGCGCTTGAGAGTGACAACGCATTGCGCCGATACGAACACAAGTTCCATCAATCGGTACTGGTGCACTTTGGAAACCAAGAATCTTGTTTGCTTCTACGCCCGCTTTCCACTCTTCTTTACTTTGACCATTATCACGCTTCACATCGATCCATGGGATCAACGAGCCTGCCAATGGTACGCCAAATTTATCGGTTGGGAATGATCCGCTGCGCATGGTATCAGCCACTTTCTTATCGATATCTAGAATAGAGCTTGCTGGGTTTGCCAACTCAGAACTAACGGCATCGTTAATCACGCCCATCTGTGAGATTAGCTCGCGCATGTTTTGCGCACCCGCGCCTGACGCCGCTTGATAAGTCATGGCGCTCGTCCATTCAACCAGACCTTTTTCAAATAGACCGCCAAGACCCATTAGCATCAAGCTCACAGTACAGTTACCACCAACAAAGGTGTTGGTGCCGCCATGAATACCCTGCTGAATTTGTGCGTGGTTAACCGGATCAAGGGTAATGATTGAATCTGATGCCATACGCAATGTTGAAGCAGCATCAATCCAATAGCCTTTCCAACCTGCTTGACGAAGTGCTGGGTACACTTTTTCAGTGTAACCGCCGCCTTGACAAGTAATAATCGCATCTAGCTGCTTTAAACTGTCAATATCAAACGCATCTTGCAGATCTCCGGCCTCTTTTCCTAAAAACGGGGCTGGAATACCAATTTGTGATGTGCTGTAAAATACCGGTTCAATGAAATTAAAGTCACCTTCTTCAACCATACGCTGCATTAACACAGAACCAACCATGCCACGCCAACCGACTAAACCTACTCTCATCATCTACTCTCCATGTATTCTTTAAAAATGGGTATTCACCCATATTTCAATTTTCAAACAAAAATCTCAAGTGAAAAATCATCCTTTGCTACAACTTTTACGATTATTTTAATAATTTCACTATAAAACGGTCATTTTCATGATGATTTACTCGCTCAAAGCGACGTCCTCAAACGTGCGTTGTGCCAAAAACACCCAATTACACTTGTAACACACAAAGATCACACTACAAAAACCCACCAGCATCACGCCATTAACAATAATTGGAATATTTAACCGTAAGTAAACCAATTGAAAGCTAAATGCAGCACACAAATGAAACAAGCACGATATATTCGTCTAATTAGGGTAAAGTCCGCACTATCAAAAAGGAGTTAACACTCGTATCAATCACTTAGCATTATCAGAGTCAATCTGAGGGCAGATCTGTTCAACAAACTTACGCAATCAAATTAAAGTGACCACGTGATTCACATGGCCTCGGTCTTTGTTTGCCCTGAATTTTGTTGATTTCACCCCCGCTAAGGAATGAACAGTATTAAATAGCTAAGAGGCTCGCGATGACGCAACGTACACTTCGCCTACCAAGTTTGACACAAGTAATTGTTTCACTTGGTTTATTCCTGCTAATGGCATTTTCGTTTACTGCCAAGTTTAACTTACCAATTCAGCTTGCTCTGTATATAGGTTGGTTCATTATTATCGTATTGGGCTTACGACTTGGGCATAAATATAAAGAATTAGAACAAGCGGCGCTAAACGGAATTTCGAACGGTTTAGGAGCCGTACTGATCCTGTTGGCTGTTGGTGCCCTTGTCGGTACTTGGATTTCTGGCGGTATTGTTCCAACCATCATTTACTATGGCCTAAAAGCGATTCACCCTTCTATTTTCCTTCTCGCAACCATGGTGATCTGTTCATTAACGGCTTTGGCGACCGGCACCTCTTGGGGCGCGGCCGGTACAGCTGGTATTGCGATGATGGGGATTGGTCAAGGCCTTGGCGTGCCAGCACCGATTACCGCAGGTGCGATTTTATCTGGCTGTTACTTTGGCGATAAAATGTCACCATTGTCTGATTCCGTAATTCTTGCTTCTTCTATGTCGAACGTGGAAGTGGTTGAACACATCAAAGGCATGCTGCCGATCGCGCTAATCAGCTACATCATCACTGGGATTCTGTTTACTCTGTTTGGTTTCCACTTTGCTGGCAACATCGACATGTCTCAAGTTGATGGTGTAATTGCTGCAATGGACCAACAGTTCTACATCACACCATTTTCTTTTGTTCCGGTAGTGATTGTATTAGCTTTGCTCGCCATGCGTATGCCTTCGTTCCCTGTTATTAGCTTTGGCTCTTTACTGGGTATTATCTGGGCAGTGTTGATTCAAGATGTGGATTTCTTGACTGCATTCCAAACGGCTTGGGAACCATACTCAATCTTATCAGGCGTTGACTTTATCGACTCAATCTTAAACCGTGGTGGCATGTCTTCAATGCTTGGTTCAGTGGCGGTGATTGTTTTTGGTTTAGGTTTTGGTGGTTTACTGGACAAAGTTGGCGTACTAGAGACCGTTGCAAAAATGTTCGAGCGTCGTGTCAACAGTGCTGGCTCGTTAGCCACTTCAACCATTGCAACGGCATTTATGGGTAATGTCTTTGGTTCAGCGATGTACGTATCACTGCTCCTAACGCCAAAAATTTGCGCCAAGAACTACGACCGTTTGGGTTACAAACGTAAGAACCTTTCTCGTAATGCGGAATTTGGTGGCACATTGACTTCCGGCATGGTGCCATGGAGTGACAATGGCATCTATATGGCCAGTATTCTAGGCGTTGCGACGCTCTCTTATGCCCCATTTATGTGGTTGAGTTTCGTTTGTATCATCGTCACTATCGTGACCTCCTACCTGGGCTGGTTTGTCGACAAATGTGAACCAACCGCCCCGGCTGAAACGGTAGAAGAAAGCCCATTGCAACAGCAAAATGCATAATCACCGTCTAACTAAGAA
>NZ_AFWF01000073.1 GCF_000222605.1 Vibrio ichthyoenteri ATCC 700023
TATAGAACATGCCGGCTGTGGCACCGTATTCTGGCGTCATATTGGAAATCGTTGCACGATCTCCGATTGTTAGCGCTCGCGCCCCTTCGCCAAAAAACTCCAAATAGCACGATACAACGCGCTCATTACGCAGAAACTCAGTCATGGCCAACACAATATCGGTGGCGGTAATACCCGCTTGGCGCTGTCCTGTCATTTTCACGCCGACAATATCCGGCAGACGCATCATTGATGGTCGCCCCAGCATCACGGTTTCTGCTTCAAGGCCACCCACACCAATCGCAATCACACCCAGCGCATCCACATGTGGAGTATGGCTGTCTGTCCCGACACAAGTATCAGGGTAAGCAACCCCTTGTTTAACTTGCACCACTGGCGACATCTTCTCGAGATTGATCTGGTGCATGATGCCGTTACCCGCTGGGATCACGCTGACGTTTTCAAACGCCGTTTTACACCACTCGATGAAATGAAAGCGATCTTGATTGCGACGATCTTCTATCGCGCGGTTTTTCGTAAAGGCTTCAGGATCAAAGCCAGCATGCTCAACCGCCAACGAGTGATCAACGATCAACTGAGTTTCCACCACCGGATTCACCTTGGCCGGATCGCCACCTTGCTCGGCAATCGCATCGCGTAGACCAGCCAGATCAACTAAAGCCGTTTGGCCGAGAATGTCATGGCACACCACCCGTGCTGGATACCATGGAAAATCCAAATCACGCTTACGCTCAATCAATTGTTTTGAGCTCGCCTCTAACATTGCTGGATCGCAGCGACGCACTAGTTGCTCTGCCAATACACGAGAAGTGTAAGGCAGCGCTTGATATGCGTTTGCCGTGATGGCATTGACCGCTTCTCGCGCGTCAAAATAATCTAAATCTGTTGCTATTAGCGGCTTGCGATATTGGCTGTTTATGCTCATAACCGAGTTCCTATTCGATTTAATCCCATTCACTGCCGCTTACTGGGCAGTACTTTACTTACCAAGATGCAACTTATCGCTGAGATATCGGTATCCATGGCTGATAATCAGGGCCAGTGTAATCGGCGCTAGGGCGAATGATGCGGTTGTTCTCGCGCTGCTCATAGACATGTGCCGCCCAACCCGTTAAACGGCTCATCACAAAGATTGGGGTAAATAATTTGGTCGGAATATCCATGAAATGATAAGTCGAAGCATGGAAAAAAATCGGCATTGCAAAACAAATCTTTCTCACGTTTCATCACCGCTTCAACACGTTCTGATACCGCATATAAATGGGTATCACCCACTACTTGAGAGAGATCTTTTGCCCAACGTTTAATCAAAGCATTACGCGGATCGCTTTCTCGATAAATGGCATGGCCAAAGCCCATGATCTTGTCTTTATCTTGCAACATTTTGAGGATATTTTGCTCGGCTTCATCTGGGGTTTGCCAATTTTCAATCATCGCCATTGCGGCTTCATTTGCGCCACCATGCAAAGGCCCACGCAAGGTGCCGATGGCTGCCGTCACGCATGAATGAATATCGGACAGCGTTGAAGCACAAACGCGAGCTGCAAAGGTAGAAGCATTAAATTCATGCTCTGCGTATAAAATCAGCGAGCAATGCATTACCTGTTTTTGCATGTCAGTAGGCTCTTTATCGGTGAGCATTTTTAAGAAGTATCCCCCTAGCGAATCTTGGCTCTGATCGTCTGTATCGATACGTACACCATCGTGGCTAAAGCGATACCAATAACAAATCATTGCAGGGAAAAGTGCCAACATTCGCTCTGTGGCAGTTAACTGCTGAGAAAAATCGACTTCTTGCTCTAAATTACCTAGCATTGAGCAGCCGGTTCTCATTACATCCATTGGATGAGCATCAGCAGGAATCAGCTCTAACGCATGCTTAAGCTGCAGTGGTAAACCCCGCAGCGCAATCAGATGGGTTTTGTAGTTGTCCAGCTCTTGTTGATTAGGTAGATGACCGCGCAGTAGCAAATGCGCCACTTCTTCAAACTGAGCATTGTTAGCCAGATCGGTAATATCATAGCCACGATAAGTCAGGCCCGTGCCCGATTTTCCTACCGTACATAACGCAGTACTTCCTGCGCTTTGGCCACGCAGACCTGCGCCCGTTGTTGTTGCATCAATTGCTTGTGTAGAAGGCATGTTGAACTCCTTTTCTGTCTGGCGAGTTATCCTCTATTGGGATGCTTTATCGTCACCAGACGGTTTCACGTTATTAGTAATTTGCTGACTTATTTGTTGAATAGTTATTTGTTGAGTAACTACTTATTAATTAGCCTGATTTTTATTGGGACAGACGGTATTAAGTAAGTGGTTACTTCGCCTCTGGTGCGACCTCATCCTCTAGCGAAAACAGACTGTCGAGCTTATCTTCATAAGCGTGATAATCGAGGTGGGCGTAGAGCTCTTTACGCGTTTGCATCGAGCCCAATAGCGCTTCTTGGTTACCCACTTCAAGCAGGTGCTGGTAGACCAACTCTGCAGCTTTGTTCATGGCACGAAACGCACTTAACGGATAAAGCACCATATCCACCCTAGCTTCAGCCAGCTCTTCACCGCCATACAGTGGCGTTTGGCCAAACTCGGTGATATTCGCCAAGATCGGTACATGCTTACCGCACGCTTTAGCAAGCGCATTAGAAAACTTCACGTACTGGCCAAGCTCATTCACCGCCTCAGGGAAAATCATATCTGCCCCTGCTTCAACATAGGCAATCGCACGTTGAATCGCACTCTCCATTCCTTCTACTGCCAACGCATCGGTACGCGCCATAATGACGAAACTGGCATCACTGCGAGCATCGACCGCGGCTTTAATGCGATCGACCATTTCTTGCTGACTGACAATCGCTTTGTTGGGGCGATGACCACAGCGCTTCTGCGCGACTTGATCTTCCATGTGCACCGCAGCAACACCGGCTTTTTCCATCGCTCTAATGGTCCGAGCAATATTGAACGCACCGCCAAAGCCAGTATCGATATCGACCAATAACGGCAAATCACAGGCATTGGTGATGCGTTCTACATCCACCAACACATCGTTTAAGGTAGTAATACCGAGATCGGGTAAACCGTATGAGGCATTGGCAATGCCGCCACCAGAAAGATAGATCGCTTGGTGGCCGATGTTTTTCGCCATCATGGCGCAATAGGGATTGATGGTGCCGACAATTTGCAATGGATGGTTATTTTCTACGGCGAGTCGAAACTTCGCTCCGGGGGATAAGTTCATGGTGATATCCTTATTTGGCCTATGCTAGCGAATGGCAGCCTAGTTATTTTCAGCAAGAGAAATTTGTTGTTCGATTAATTTACGACTGCCTGAGATATGACGTCTCATCAACATTTCAGCCAGCTCTTCATCGCGAGTGCGGATCGCTTGTAAAATGAATTTATGTTCGTTGAGCGCCTCTTTCGGACGCGATTGTGAACGTGGAGATTGGAAGCGATACATACGCAGTTGATGATAAAGCTCGTCGCACAGCAAGGTGATGAGCTTTTGATTGCGGCTAGCCTTAATGATGCGGTAATGAAAATCAAAATCACCGTGTTGATGAAAGTAAGAAGCCCCCTCGACTTCATCAATATGATTAGAGTGCTTGGTTAACAAAAGCTCCAAAGCCAGAATCTCTGGTTGTTGAATATGGCGCGCAGCTAGACGTGCCGCCATCCCTTCTAAGGCCTCACGTACTGCGTACAACTCAACCAATTTTGCCGGGCTTAGAGTAATGACTCGCGCCCCAACATGGGCGGCACGCTCAATCAATCCCAACCCTTCAAGACGCATGATGGCTTCACGCAACGGCCCGCGGCTGACTTGATAGTGTTTCGCCAGTTCAGGCTCTGAGATCTTGCTGCCGGCAGCGATTTGGCCACTGACAATCGCTTCCACCAGCGACTCCACCAGTGATGCGGTTAGCGTGACTGACTTACTGCTCTCTTTGTCCGTGTTTAAATGGGACGGATTGACTTCAATATTCATATTAAATTCTCAATTGACTACTGGTATTGCGAAGCGACCACAACACACAAAGTGTCAACAATTTGTTAACTTGAATACAAAGTAGACTATCCAAACAACGACAATCAAGAAGATTGTCGACAATTTAGACTAAGGTATAACCCCGTTGTAACTGGGGAATAAAACAAAAAAGCCCTACTGACATAGCATCAGTAGGGCTGGAACAGAGCTTAGCGCGCTATATTGAGCAAGCAGTTAACGATAAATTAGCCACGACTCTTGTTGTACTGTAGGAATGTCACCACACTCAATACCGCAAAGAAGGCAGGATCGCTCCAACCAAAGCCGGCAAAAATACCGGTCACACCCGCGTAAGTCGTGATCACCACACCAAGTAGGTTGGTCACCAGTAGCGCTTTGAGCAGTTGATGCATCGCTTGAACTGAATCAATATTACGCATCATCAAACTGATCGCGGCAATACCGCCAAGAAATATTGACGTATGTTGCGAAAGAAAATACGCATATTGATCATTAATCTCAACGCCATAGACTGGCCACATCAAGCTAGGAATAAAAAACAACGCGAAAGCAAACGTGGTGTAAATGGCACCGTGGAGAGTTAAAAAAGTTTTATTGTTCATCTTAATATTTCTTTTAAGTTGCTGACAGCAAACGCATCACTCGTTTCTTTTGTCAGCAACAATATGATTTACAGTGTGAATTGGGCGGAGTTCATTAAGCTAACGGCGCGCGATTTATCTCGCTAAGTGGTTGATTAATATCGAAGATAATACCTCTAATATTGCTAATACCCATTTGTTGCAAACGTGCAGAGTGCATCTCTAAGTAACGCTGAGCTGAGGCTTGATCTTCAAACAAATAGATACCCCCACCCAGTTGCTCTTTCTCACTTTGCGTCCAGATCTTCCAAATCATACCCGGCTCTTGATTAATCGACTCTGCGAGCCCTGTCATTGCCTGCACCATCTCTTCACCAAATGGACCTTGAAAATCAAAATCAACTTGCAGTAATTTCGCCATCTCTTTGTTCCTTTCTCAATAATCATTATGTTTCGATGAAAAGATTATTGCCTTTATAAAACTGACAATAAAGTTCATAATTTTGCCATCAACTGTCGAAAAAATTGACCAATGAGACTTAAAACGACCTTAGAGCAGTGGCAAACGCTGCACCAAATCGACCAAGCAGGCAGCATACAAGCAGCCGCCGTCACGCTAAATAAAAGCCACACCACGCTTATCTATGCCGTTAGAAAATTAGAAGAGCAGTTAGGTATAGAGCTCGTGGCGGTACAAGGCCGACGCGCGGTATTAACCGAACATGGTAAAACGTTATTACGCCGCGCCCATTCGATGTTAGAGCAGGCGCGTGAGTTAGAAATGATCAGCCAACAGCTCAGTAGTGGCATGGAATCACAGATCACTGTGGCTATCGATCATCTCTGCGACCCAAATTGGCTTTATCAACCGATGCAGCAATTCTTGGCCGCGAATAGTGCAACCTCCATTCAGGTGATAGAAACTTCACTGAGCAAAACCACCGAAGTCGTGGTGAATGAGCAAGCCGATATTGCCATTATCAATTTACCTATCACCAACTACCCTGCCGAAGCCTTTGGTACCACCACCATGGTGCCGGTCATTGCAAGCCATCATCCGCTAGCGAGTAAATCCTCTCTTTGCTTGGCTGACTTTGCCACCACCTGCCAGATCGTGGTGCGTGATTTGGGTGATAGTCCAGCCAACAAGCGTGATGTTGGTTGGTTAAAGTCTCGCCAGCGCATCACGGTTGATAACTTTGACCATGCTTTTCGGGCAGTAGAGCAAGGCGTCGGCTTTTGTCGCCTACCTCTCCATGTGGTTGAACATCGCAACAGCGACAAGATTAAAGTCGTCAGTTTAGAGCAATCTGAACGCTATCAAGTGGCACTGCACATCACCCTGCCCAAAGGGGCAAAAACCGGTCCTGCTGCCTCTGCTTTTTACCAGCAGTTATTACAACAAGCACCATCGAGAACCGAGTAGCCCATATAGAAAAAAAGAGAGCACAATGGCTCTCTTTGGATTCGTTGCTACACACGGTATGCAAATACTGAGCTTTGCTCAGGTGAATCACTCCACCTGAGCAAGGTAACACTCAGTCATAGCCTCACCTTGTGCAGATTCACCACCGACAACTATCATGCCTTGTTTGGTCGTCATTGCGACGCCATAAGCACAGCCTTGCGGTAAATCAGCAATGTGCTGCCATTTTGCGCCATCGAAGCACCAAACCTTACTATCGAAGGTTTTGCTTAGTCCTTGATGACTATACCACTGCCCTTGCTGGTATTTGTGTTGGCTACCAATGAAAAATGCACCACCAGCCACTATCCATTGACCATTCAGTTCACCACAGTACGCCCCTGCCACACCTTCATGGCTTGGGTGCAGGTCATGAATCGATGGTAGGTACATCGACTCCACCACTTTGCCCTCTTTGAACTGCAATTGCTTGGAGTGTAAGCTGCGTAGACCCGGCTTCACTTCCCCTTCAACTAAGGTTAAACGATCACCATGGCGGAAGACGCCTGCACCGCAGTTCGCTTGGAAAGGATTGTTCGCAATCACATGCCACTGCTGAGTACTCAGTTGGTAACCATAAACTTTGTCGTTCCATTGATAGTCATCAATCGATTGGGACATAAACTGGACTAAACACGCTTGTTTCGCATCGGCATCATTGGCAATTAACGGCTCGTTAAGCTGTGCCATTAAGCCATCGAAAACCGCTTTGTTATAGCCGCCAACAAAAGCCAAGTTATCACTATCGAGAGCGAAACCTACACCACCGAGCAATCCAACCGGAGTCGTCATTGCGACTTGTTGCCAACTGTCTTGTTGGCAATCGTAGTAATAACCATCATCCAGTACGGTAGTGTAATCGCCACCTTCCGCGACACCGGCACCAGAGAAAACATAACAGCCACCCTCTACTGGAATGCACACGGCGTCATTACGCGCCACACCGGGAAACGGCGCTTTTGCTTGCCAATCCGAGCCACCGTCCATATCAAACGATAGCCACTGCTGGCCTAAGCTACCAAGCCCTGCATAAATAACCTCGGTGCTAATATCAGAGCTTACGATGTGGCTAAATCCCACG
This sequence comes from Vibrio ichthyoenteri ATCC 700023, assembly GCF_000222605.1. Lineage (GTDB taxonomy): Bacteria > Pseudomonadota > Gammaproteobacteria > Enterobacterales > Vibrionaceae > Vibrio > Vibrio ichthyoenteri. Next base: position 7,131 of record NZ_AFWF01000073.1, read on the forward strand.
CCGTTTTTCAATCCAGCAGGCAACGCCGCTAACTGTGTGAACTGAATCTTCATTGTTTAATCCTGTTGTTCTACATGCTGACCATTCCAAGTTAACTTGGTTACTTTGGTACTGGCCGAACTATCTGGTTTCTCACCGCCAACCAGCAACACGCCATCGTTAACGGTAAAGGACAAGCCATAGGCAAGCGGCTCTGTCAGGTTTTTATCTTGCTGCCACGCACCTTGATTAAACACGTAGGTTTCGGCATTAAAGGCTTTCGCTAGGCCGTTGTGGGCAAACATATTGCCCTTATCAAAGGCTAACTTAGCACCATGGAAATTAGCACCACCCGCCACCAGCACAACTCCATTACTGGTGCCAGCAAAGGCTCCTGCGACCCCTTCTTGTTGCAACTGAGACTCTGGAGTCGGTAGTGGATGCTCACTTATCCATGGCTGGCTTTCACCAAATTGATACGATTTCACTTCTGCCGTACGCAGGCCGGGCTTAATTTCACCGCTAATGATCAACGCATTTTGATCTTCGACCACTAAGGCTGCCCCACAGTTCGGTAAATACGGCGAAGAACCAAGATCCTGCCACTGATTCGAACTTGGGTTGTAACTCAGTACTTGTCGATTCCATTGGTAATCAACCGGCTTCATGCCCATAAAATCGTCGACGATCTTCTGCCATTTTTCCGGAGTGGCGTTTTTATCGGTGGTGATCACGTCATGCAGGTATTGATCAAACAATCCCTTGTTGTAACCACCAAAGAAAACGATCTGTTGATTATCTGGTGAGTAGGAAGCCGCACCGAGTAGCCCAACTGGCGCCTTGGTATTCACTTGCGACCACGTATTGGCATCGGTATCAAAGCGATAAACTGTTTCAAAAATAATCGGTGACGCAGCCTTGCTGTCTACTTTACCTGAACCACCAAAAATATAGATATCATCGTTAATCACGCTTGCGGTCGCACCATCACGTGCAGGGCCAGAAAAGTCCGCTTGTGGCTGCCAGCCTTTATCCAGCTGCTGCAGATCAAGCATATAAAATTGTTTGCCCATTGAACCAAGCCCAACATAAATCTTTGAATCTATTTGCGCACCAACACCATTTTTCACGCCGTTGGGTAAATCAGGCCAAGTTTGATTGGCATAAGAAGCCGCAGAGAAAGCAGCAAGCAAAGGTAGTGTAAGTAATACAGGGGTTAATGGTTTCATGTTATTGATTTCCTTATTATGAGCTGATTGCCCTCTCGATCACATCGAGCTCGGCATTCGCATTAACAAAAATATTTTCCACAACCACACGTTTAGAAGAATTTTTTCTCCACTAAAAAAGCAAAATAAAGCCCGCTCTTTGGCAGGCTAAAATAATTAGACGATTACTTGAGTAACGGTACAACCACTTCCGCGGTTTCCAGTACCGATTCAGAATACTCTGGGTGCTCTTCTAACAAGCTATTGACCAGTACATCCACCAGTAGCAATGCCCCCACTTTCGAGGCAAATGCACCACCCGTTAGTGGGCCTTCCGGTCTTGCTGCCACCAACATCTCTGAGCAAATCGCACTCAATGGGCTATGGCTGATATTCGTCAACGCCACCACTGGCACATTGCGCGTATGAGCTTGTGTTGCCGCATGGATCACTTCGCGCGTCGAGCCCGAGCTGGATACGGCAAACCACAAATCCCCCGATTGGCTTCTTACCGCATTCATTGCCGCAAGATGCGTGTCCTCATACATGGTGACCTTCTTGCCGATTCGTAATAAACGGAACGCAAGATAACGGCCAACAATGCTCGAAGCACCAACGCCGACACAACTAATAAAGCTCGCGTTATGCACCAAATCACAAATACGTTTAAGCGCTTTGCGATCGATCAGTTGCGCGGTATCAAGCAAACTCGCTGATGCACTTTGGGCTGATACTTCACAAATATCACCATCAGATTCTTGTGGCTGACGCTCTTGGGTTTGCGATAAACCCACCGCCAGAGCCATACGAAAATCAGAATAGCCTTTGTAGCCCATATCTCTACACAAGCGCACGACTGTGGCTTCACTTGTTTCGGTATTACGTGCCAAATCCGTGATCGTTTGGTATTGAACGTCATTGGCATTTTCTAGGATATAGTCCGCGACTTGGCGTAATTTCTTACTCAGCGGTTCTATATTTGAACGCAATCGAACCAACAAATTTTTAGGCGTATTCACAGGTGCCTCTTCTATGCTTGTTTTGACCGCTAAAAGTAACAAAGTGACGGTCACTTTGACACATCCACCACGAATTAATTGCTGCTATTTGCTCTAAAAGGCAGCATGCAAGTTGGTTTTTCTTACATGCTGCGACGCAGTTAGAGATTTACTCGGCTATTCGCGTAACGCACTGCTTTTTACTGATTACAGGTTCATGAAACCCGCATCGCGCATTTTCGCTAACACATCCGCTTTTTGCGCATCGGTCAATGAGCGGATTGGCGTACGTGGGTTACCGGCATCAATACCATGCAGTTGCATTGCGACTTTACCCGCCGCCACACCGCCGTATTCAACCAATACACGAATAATCGCGATCACTTTATCCATCAGCGCTGCCACTTTTGCTTGGTCGCCACGGTTAAATGCTTCAATAATTTCTAAGTACAGTGGTGCTGCGTAGTTATAAGTACTACCCACAGCGCCTACCGCGCCCACCGCTAGGCCAGCAGGTAGGAACTCATCAACACCAAAAGGAATATCGTATTTACCATTAGCAACGCGAACGCAACGTTGGTATTCATACAGGTCAACATTGTTGAACTTCGCGCCCGATAGGTTTTCAATGCGCTCGCCACCTTTGATAAGGAACTGCTCAAGGTCAAGATTCACCCCAGACATACCAGAGTGGTAGTAGTAAAAGCCTTTTGACGGCGCAGCGGCTGCGATTTGCGCGCAATATTCCACCAAATCATCCACTGAACCTGGCTTGAAGAAGCAAGGACCGATGGCTGAAGTCGCTAAAATATCCAATGTTTCTGCATGCTCTGTCAGTTCAATCGCATCAGTAATACTCAATGCGCCCGTGTGTAAAATCAGATCCAGTTTGCCATCCGCCGCTTTTACCCAGCGCTCAGCAATCGCTTTACGCTCTTCCACTGAACAGTGGATACCTTCACCAGTAGTGCCACACACGTAAGCACCTTTTACGCCTTGTGCAATCAAGACTTCGGCAATTTGGTCAATCGCGCCAAAGTTCACTTTGTTGTTGATATCAAATGGAGTATGTGGAGCAGCAATAAGACCAGTTAGTTTTTTCATTTTTATATCCTAGAGAGTTAGAGCCGGAGCGTCCGGCTCATCACCATACAAGTAGAGTAATTGTTATTGGCCGTAGCCGAGGAAGATCTCAGGCAACAGCAGAGTAAATTGAGGGAATACCGCCACTAGCGCCAACACGATAAACAGCGGCACAAGCAGTGGCAACACACCACGAGTAAGCACGTGGAATGGAATGTCACCAACACGCGACACCACATACAGCGCCATACCCATTGGTGGCGTTAAGATACCGATCATCAGGTTCAAAATAGCCATGACACCAAAGTGAACAGGGTCAATACCCACTGAAACCGCCACTGGCACAAGGAATGGTACCAACAGTAGTAGTAGCGCAAGTGACTCGATAAACGTACCCAAGAACAACAGCAGTAAGTTGATCAGTAGCAACAGCACTAGCGGGTTGTCACTAATCGTTAAGAAGAAATCTGCCAGCATTTGTGGGAGCTGTTCACGCGCCACAATCCAACCAAATACGGTTACGCCCATCACCATCAGAGCTACAACCGCGGTGTTGTTTACTGTCTCTTTCAAGATTTCGACAAAGTTCTCAAGCGTTAGCTGCTTGTAAACCACGGTGCCTAAGAACAAAGCGTAAAGAGAAGAAACCGCCGCCGCTTCTGTTGGGGTGAATTTGCCTGAGAAGATACCGCCGATAATGATGATTGGCGTCAATAGCGATAGGAACGCTTCTTTGAAAGCAATCAAACGCTCACGACCCGTTGCACGAGGCAATACCATGTAGCCGCGTTTTTTACAGATGTAGTAGCTCATCACCATCAAAGCCGCACAGCACATCAAGCCCGGAATCGCACCGGCTAAGAACAGAGCACCGATTGACGTACCCGAGACCACACCGTAGATAACTAAAGGGATTGAAGGTGGTACCAGTGGGCCGATAATGCATGATGCAGCCGTTAAACCGCCAGCGAAATCATCATCATATTTCGCATCACGCATCGATTTAATCTCTAGCTGGCCTAAGCCGCCGGCATCAGCAAGTGCCGAACCTGACATGCCAGAGAACAATAAACTCGCCATGATGTTCACGTGACCAAGACTGCCCGTGATATGACCCATCATTGATTTAGCGAAATTAAAAATACGTTCTGTAATCCCAGCGCTATTCATTAGGTGACCAGTTAAAACAAAAAACGGTACAGAAAGCAGGGTAAAGTTATCAACACCAGTGATCATTTGCTGGGCCGCAAAGTTGATACCTGGACTGCCTGTCACCAATAAGAAAATCAGTGCGACAAAAATAAGCGAGAATCCTACTGGCATCCCTGCAAATAGCAGACCTAACCAGCCAAAAATTGAAGTTGCCATGATCGATTACCTCTCAGCCATCTGTGAGTCAGATGCTGCTGCATCATTACTACTGGTAGAAAACTGCTTCGCAATGCCTACCATCTTTTGTACTTGTCTAAACACCATAAACACCCCACCAATCGGCAGAGCATAGGTTTGCCAACTGCTTGATACACCTAGTGTGATTAGCTCAAAAAAGGCGGTGCGCTGTACATGTTGATAGCCGAGATAAACAATGGCGAAAATAGAAAGAAGAACGGCAAATTCCAATGACAACACTAAAGCTAAACGGGTTTTCTCAGGCAACTTATCAGAGAAAAAAGTGATGTTTACATGCGAGCCACGTTTCAGCGCCATCGCACAACCAATCATGCACATGTACATGAAAAGAACCCTTGCAAGCTCTTCACTCCACAACGAAGGATCGTTCAGTAGCCAACGGCTACCAATCTGCCAAGTCAATACCACTAACAATGCTGCCATGAGCGGCACGGTGATGATTTCTTCAATATTGTCGATTATCTTGCGTAACATTTTGAACTCCACGGCTGGCCAGTCTCGACCAGCCTAGAAATTGACACTTAACTTAAGATCAAACTTGAGTAGCGATGCTTACATTGCCGCAAGCTGTTTCACTACCGGTTGACCAACTTGCTCTTCAAACTCGGTGTAGAGAGGCTGCATCGCTTCACGGAATGGTGAAAGCTCTGGGTAAGTCACGGTTACGCCTTCCGCTTCAAAGTAAGAAATCAGCTCAGCTTCTTGTTTCTCAACAAAAGCGGTATGTGCTTCACCCGCTTTTGCTACTGCTTTAGTGACAATGTCACGCTGTACTTCATTCAAGCCTTGCCACGTCGTTTCAGAGATGATCACCATTTGGTCGTTTACGATGTGATTGGTCATCGCAAGGTTGGCCTGAACTTCATAGAACTTCATGGTTTTGATCGCTGGTAATGGGTTTTCTTGGCCATCAACCGCGTTGGTTTGTAGTGCTAGATACACTTCAGAGAAAGCCATTGGCGTTGGTGATGCACCTGATAGTTTGGCGAAGTTCAAGTTAGCTTTAGCATTCGGAACGCGCAGCTTCAGACCTTTAAAGTCTTCAATGCTGTTAAGTGGACGGTTAGAAGAGGTTTCGCGTGTGCCGTTGTACCAAGTATCCAATGCGCGCCAGTTAAACTTGGTTAACATTTCGCCGCGGATCTCTTGACCAAAATCTGAATTAAAAATACGTTGTAGGTGTGCAAAATCACGCACTACGTAAGGCAACATAACCGCCTCAGCACGCGGTATCCATAGGCCCATACGACCAAACTCAGCGTAAGTGATATCCAAATCACCCATCGAAAGTTGTTGCAGCATCGCACGGTCATCACCGAGTTGTGCGCTTGGGTAAAGTGCCACTTTCATTTCGCCGTTACTAAGCTCTTCAATCGTGTCTGCCAGCATTTTTGCCGACGTGTATTCCACTGACCCAACAGAAGGTTGCATACCCATTTTAAGTGTTGTCGCCGCTTGAGCAGAGACAGCACAACCTAAAGCAAGCATAGCGAGAGTAATCTTGTTAATGGCTTTCATAGTGTTCCCTTTTTGTTTTTTTAGCCTCGATTTTTCTAAACCAAGACTTTTATTGACCAAGTTTCACGTATTTGAAAAAAGTTTTTATTTTGTTTGAAAAAAATCTTCGTTATGGATTATTATTGCGATGAAGATTATTTTCAAACCAACTTTTATTGAAATGTGATCGCGGACAAAAATTCGTCAGAGATATGATTCCTACACCCTAGCTCGACGAATGTGATGGATTTTTAGTCACTATAAATCCGCTGTGAAATGTCTTATTGAGAGGCCAAACGTGAGAACAAAAAATATAAATATCAACCAGTTAAAAGAGCAACTCCAAGGTCAAACTGTCGTTTCGATTCAACCAGTGCCAGATAGCCCATTAGAAAAAACCGAATTCATCGTCGCAATGGCACAAGCGGCAGAACAAGCAGGAGCAAAAGCGCTGCGCATTGAAGGTGTTGCCAATGTGGCTGCCGTTTCGCGTGCAGTTAATCTACCAATTATTGCGATTGTGAAACGTGATTTAACGGACAGTCCTGTACGCATTACCCCTTACCTTTGTGATGTTGCTTCACTGGCTGAAGCAGGTGCGACAATAATCGCTTTTGACGCGACCAATCGCGAGCGCCCAGAAAGTCGTGATGTGATTGCTAAAGCGATCCAAGAAAGCGGTTGTTTTGCTATGGCGGACTGCTCAAATTTTGAAGATGGTCTTTGGGCCAACGAAGTTGGGGTTGATATTATTGGCTCTACTTTGTCGGGTTATGTTGGTGGTGAAGAGCCAACCGAACCAGATTTGCAACTGGTGAAACAGTTTTCCCAAGCGGGATTCTTTACCATGGCCGAAGGTCGTTACAACACCCCAGAGCTCGCAGCTCAAGCTATCGCTCATGGCGCTGTAGCGGTAACCGTCGGTTCAGCACTGACTCGCTTAGAAGTGATGATTGACTGGTTTAATTCAGCCACACAAGCAGTAGGAGAGCGTTAATGTCGGCACTGGCGAAAAACACACTGGCAATTGATATCGGCGGCACAAAGATCGCAATTGGTTTGGTACACGGCGATGCCATTGTTGAACGTCGTCAGTTCCCAACTCCAACAGTAAAAGAAGCGAGCCAATTTGCAGCAATGATCCTTGAACAAGCGGCAGATTGGCTTGATCGTGCAACCCGAATTGGCATCTCTACCACTGGACTCGTTACCGAGCAGGGTATCTCGGCCATTAACCCCGATACCCTTGCCTTCCCTGCACCATTCCCATTGGCCGCGGCTCTTGAAAGCCTAACCAACAAACCTGTTGCTATGCTAAATGATGCTCAAGCCGCGGCTTGGTATGAGTATGTCAAACTACCTCAACCTGCGCGTAATATGGCGTTTATTACCGTTTCCACTGGCGTGGGTGGCGGTATCATTATTGATGGTAAGTTGCACAGTGGTGCCACTGGCCTTGCAGGTCATGTGGGTCACTTCTCGATAGATCCTAACGGCCCGCAGTGTGGCTGCGGCCAAGTCGGCTGCGTGGAAGCTATCGCTTCTGGTACCGCGATTCAACGTCATAGTCACGAAACGTTTCACCCGCCAATCAGCAATGTTGAACTGTTTAAGCGCGCTCCCGATGAACCGCAAGCGGAAGCGATTGTCCAAGCTAGTGCGCAAGCCATTGCCACCTTATGCTGTAACCTTAAAGCTACCCTTGATTTAGATGTTATCGTATTAGGTGGTGGGGTCGGCCTTGCCAGTGGATATTTAGCCCGTGTCGTTAAACATATTGCTCAGCGTCCACACGCATTCCAAGTGCCGATCATTGCCGCTCAAGGTGATTATGACGCCTGCTTGCTCGGCGCTGCTTTCCAATTTAATAAGGACTAATTATGGGAATGAAAGCCATTTCTGCTGCACGTCTTTTTGATGGAACTCATTACCATCACGATGCCGCACTCATTTGGAATAACGATGTGATTGAAGCGATCCTGCCGATTGCCGAATTGCCTAGCGATATTGAGCATCAACATTATGCCGATGCCTTAATTGCACCGGGCTTTATTGATTTACAAGTTAACGGTGGCGGCGATGTGATGTTTAATAGCGACATCAGCGCCAGCGCGATTGATACCATTTGTCGCGCACACCGCAAACATGGCACGGCGTACCTATTGCCAACGCTGATCAGCTCTACCCCGCAAGACATTAGCCAAGCATTAACCGCCACCGAACAAGCGATTGAAGCACATGTTCTAGGCGTGATTGGCGTACACCTTGAAGGCCCATGGCTAAGCAAAGAGAAAAAAGGCGCGCATAACGCTGAGTTATTTTACTCTCCTACTATCAATGATCTCGCTGATTTTCCTTGGCCAAAACAGGCCAAAGTATTGGTCACAGCCGCAGTGGAGAACATGAGTGATGAAACGCTCGATTGGCTAAAGCAACAAGGCGTAACTCTCTCTTGCGGCCATAGCAATGCCACCGCCGCACAATTAACCCCGCGCAAACTCAGCCGCATTGATGGCTTTACGCACCTTTTCAATGCCATGTCAGCATTTGAAGGGCGAGAACCCGGTGTCATTGGCACAGCACTGCACACTGACCATGCTTGGTGCTCCATCATTACAGACGGTATTCACGTACACCCAAACAATGTGATGCTGGCGCAAAAGGTAAAACCTGCAGGTAAGCTCTTAATCGTCACCGACGCGATGGCCACACTTGGCAGTGAAACCAACCGTTTTGAACTTGATGGGCAAGTTATCGAGGTGATCGATAATAAATTGGTCAACAGCGAAGGTCGCTTAGCGGGCGCACACATCGGAATGGATGAATCAGTCGCCAATGTGATTGCATGGGGCATCGATGAAGCAGAAGCGCTGCGAATGGCCTCAACCTATCCTGCCCAAGCGATGAACCTAACTCAATTAGGCCAACTCAAACCGGGCTACCGCGCCGCAGCAACGGTACTCTCTAACGATTATCAATCACAAGCAGTATTGGTGGATGGCCAGTTGTTGTAAGCCGAGTTTATGTTCGATATGGAAAAGGCGCTTGTTGTATTCATGAGCGCCTTTTTAGTAGGGGGTATACCGACATAAAAACTAAGCAAGGAATGTAAGCGCATCCCACAATTCTTCATTTATGATTTCGATTTTATGACCTTCTTCTCGGAACGTTAATACAGACTCAATCTTCCTACCATAGCTCGTAAATCGCCAATCTCTACTCGCAACAGCCCCAAGAACTAAAATATCTCGAAAAGGCTAAAAGGGACAGACATCCTAAAGAAACCTCATCATCATCATTATTTTAATGGCGTCCGTCCTGTGTATCTCCTACGAGGACACACACCATAAAGTAACCAAAGTATGGTTTGCTGATAACCTCGTGGTAAGTTCGGCCATTAAGTCTTGCTGCTCTCTTTCAGACTTTTATTCTTGAGAGGTAAAACACCACTCGAGACCAACAATGACGACAGCTAGAAAACAACAGATATCCGTCGATGCAACACCCTACTATCACTGCGTTTCTCGCTGCGTTAGGCGCAGTTTATTGTGTGGCATTGACCCGCTAACCAAGCAAAACTTTGAGCATCGCCGCGAGTGGATCAAGAAAAAAATATATGCACTCTCACAAGTCTACTGCATCGATATTTGTGCCTATGCGATTATGAGCAACCACTATCATCTGGTCGTGCATATCAATCGAGACAAGGCAACTACGCTGTCTAACCATGAAGTGGTCGAGCGCTGGCAGCAAGAGCACAAACTTCCAAGCCTTGTTGCACGTTGGTTTTCAGGGCAACTAACCAGTAAGGCGGAAACAGAAACTTGCCTGTCAATCATCGACGCTTGGCGCTCTCGCTTATGGAGCCTTAGCTGGTTTATGAAAGAGCTCAATTTTGATATTGCCTGCCAAGCCAATAGAGAAGAAGGTTGCACAGGCCATTTTTGGGAAAGCCGCTTTAAAAGTCAGGCATTGCTCGATGAACAAGCACTCGCCGCAGCGATGGCTTATGTTGATTTAAATCCACTAAGAGCAGGGATTGCCAAAACGCCAGAAACCTCAGAATTTACTTCGATACAAGCCAGATTGGAGGCGCTAAACCATCAACAAGAAACCGCACCTTGCCTGCCTCCATTTGTTGGCAATCCAACCAACGAAAAACTCGATGGCATTCCCTTTCGACTGATGGATTATATTGAACTGGTGGATTGGAGTGCGCGCCAATTTCGAGAGGACAAAGCTTGTTTAGAGGCCAGCGCTCCGCCGATACTGCAACGGCTCAACCTAAACCAACACAACTGGCTCAAAGCCTGTACCGAACTAGAGCGACATCGCAGTACAGCGGTTGGTTGTCTCTGCACTATCGAGCCAGCAAGAAGTCACTTAAACAAAAAGCGACTACATCTATTTCGCTTAGATGGTTGAATAACGACATTTTTTCTCTTCATAAAACGATCAATACCAACAAATAACCGTATTGGTTAATCTCCGTTCGTTCCTACCTCACTCCTTTTATCCAACATCGTATTTTTCCGCTAGATAAACGCCAAATGAACAACGAATTTGCAGAGTAGCGACAACCTTTAGAGTGCTCGCAGCCTCGACATCATGATTTCTTTATGTAGCGTCTGTCCTTTTTATTTACCTTACTACATCTGCTCAAGATAGTTATTTTTATGGTGTGTGTCCTTGTATTAAGGAAGTGGCGAAGTTTAGTTAATCTATCAGCCAAAAACCAAAAAAAGCGCCCGAAGGCGCTTAGTGCTTGATGCTTTGAATACGCTTAGCGCGTAAAGATAATCGCGTCGGAGACTTCCCTTTCGCTGGCGTCAGAAGAAGAGCCTGTGCGCTTGCCGTCGATTACCATCATCGAGGAACCGCCACCATCAAGGTTGATGGCATTCTTAGTCCCTAGGGCTTCCATCACCGCCGCCACATCCGTAATGCTTGCGCCTTCTGTTACTGTTGGCGCACGGCCGTAAACCACTGCGGCGTATAAGACGTTATTGTCTGTTACGCCTAGTGCCGTACGTGGGTGACGGCGCAATACCCAACCGTTGTAAAACCCTTCGCGGTTTTCCATCGCGCCGCTCACTCCTAAACCGTCATCATCTTGAGAACCAGCGTGATCGCCCGTTGACGGGTAAGGGTTAAAACCCTGCGTGTTGCGAGAAGCAATATCGATCGCGAAATTGGTGACAAGGCTAGGGCCCGCGTTGAGCATGGACACGCCTTTACGCAATTGAACCTCTTCACCATCAACCACTACTTTGCTCGCCAGCGTGAGGTTATCACCAAGTTTGACATTCAGTTTGGAATCACCGGTCAGTTGCACGTAGCTAAAGCCTGCGTTAATCGCACTGCCGCGCTTCATTAACACCTCAACCACCTTGCCATTAGTATCAATTACGATCTCTTGGCCTTCCCCTTGCGGGGTTTGCGCGGCATAAGCGGAATTATAAACGATGATCTCGCTATCATCGGTACAAACGAAGTCATGAATCGCTTCAGTCGAAGGCGTATCATCAAGCCCACCACAGTTGAGGATCACACCCGGCTTGCGGTTAATACCATCAATACGAACGGTATTTCCGTTGATGTTAAGCAGCACTTCGGTAGTAACTGAATTGCCAATCGACACTTTAGAGTGCTTGCCTGAGTTATCAATGATCAGAACAGGTCGCAGGTTCGCCGCTTCTCGCAGCAATTGACCATCTTTGACGTACAAACCCGCAGGTGCACCAAAATCACCCACTTGATCGTTAAAGGCAAAGAAGCCGCCATTGATCGCTGCCAGCGCTTGATTACGCTCCGCCATGCTTGAGACGGTTTCTGCTGTGGTGATTTTATCGTTAGCAAGAACACTCGCCACTTTACCTTGATATTGGTTTAGATCGACGCGCAACAGGCTAATATCAAATGGCCCTGTGGTGTCGTAACCATCTTGCGCTGAGAATCTTGGAGAAAAGTTCAAGCCATGCTCTTTCAATACTATGGCTTGCTTTTCCGCATCACCTGACGACTCAAATCCTTTTAAGCGAAGAATTTTACCGATTTCCTGACCATTGGGTGCGGCTTCTGGCGCGGTTTCTAGATGGTAGAGTAGTTTGAGATCATCTAATTTTGCTGAGTAGTCTTTTGTCGTCTGCTCATTCAAAATACCACTAGAGAGCAGGAACGCTTCCCCTTGCGACGTGAT
>NZ_AFWF01000072.1 GCF_000222605.1 Vibrio ichthyoenteri ATCC 700023
AAGCCGAGCATTAGCTCGGCTTTTTTTATTGTCTGTCATTTAGCAATTGAACGTCCTTCCCTCTCTCTTCAGTGCTATTGTGCATTGTTCCAAAGATCGCCCAGTGAGCCGAGTAGACCTTCACTGGCGCCACTATCACCTAGGTAACCCAAAACCACAGGTACAAACTGATTGATCATCGATGGATCAAGGCCTGCTTTTTCAAACACACTTTTTACTGCATCCATATTTTCGACATTACCCAATAGACTCTGTGCATCTGGAATACTTGATGACCAAGGGATAAGCGATTCCAGTTCTGAAAGGTCGCCTGAAGATAATTGATTTTCAGCTAACGAAAACAATGCGTTGGTTCCTGTTAGCGCCTGTTCAGGTGAAACGTTCAGTTTTTGTGTCAGTAAATCGGTCATCGGTAAGGAATGACCTGCGGTCTCGTATTTCTCGCTAACGTTGCTTATTAGGTCGGTCGCGTCTTTGCTGGTAGCTGAGTCTAAAAATGAACTGGCATTTGCGGTGGTGGTAAAGAGTAGTACTGCTAGAGCGGCTGCACATTTTTTCATTGTTATATTCCTTTTACGTTTTTCGTCCCTTTATTTTAGTTAAAAAAAAGCGACGCAGTGCGTCGCTTTTTCGATAACTAAGTTTTAACTCAATTATAGGATGTCTAGTAGCTCTACTTCGAACACAAGTGCTGCGAACGGAGGAATTGCAGCGCCAGCGCCACGTTCACCGTATGCAAGATCTTGTGGGATGTATAGTTTCCACTTAGAACCTACAGGCATTAGTTGAAGTGCTTCAACCCAACCTTTGATTACGCCAGTTACTGGGAACTCAGCTGGTTGACCGCGTGATACAGAGCTGTCAAATACAGTGCCGTCAGTTAGCTCACCGTGGTAGTGAACGCGAACTTGCTTGTCAGACGTTGGGATCTCGCCAGTACCTTCAGTGATGATTTCGTACTGAAGACCAGATTCAAGCACAGTCACTTCTGGGCGAAGAGCGTTGTCGGTTAGGAATACTTCACCGTCAGCAGCTGCAGCTTTTGCTGCTTCTTGACGAGCTGATTCAGCGCGAGTGTGAAGCTCTTGTAGAGCATTGTTGATTTCGTCGATTTCGATCGCTGGCATGTCACCAGTTAGTGCTGTTGCAATACCTGCAGCGATTGCATCAACGTTAAGACCTTCAATACCAGAACCTGCTAGTTGCTGGCCCATTTGTAGACCAATACCGTAGCTTGCTTTTTGCTCTACAGTTTCAAATTTAACTTCAGACATGATGTCTCTCTTTCATCGCTATATAAAGTCATAAAGGATACCAGTATTCATGCTTCGAGGAAACGTCAGCCCTGACACTTTGTTGACGAGCGATTAGAGTGAGAGCTAGGTCTTAATTCTTGCCACAAAGTGTCAGTTTTGACACCAGCATTACTTTCAAGCTCGAAATTCCCTATACTCATGAAGAGTAGGTTTTTATACTTGGTACTCAGTTGTTTGGAGACAGGTTCAATGAATCGCCGTAAGAAAAAACCACAGCAAGTCGATTATATTCAATTGGCAAAAGATACATTTGCTCAATTTGATTGGGCAAAGATCAAAGATGACACTCTTAGCCAGTGGGCGCGTTTGCCAAAGTTACATCAACGGGGCTTGATGGTGTTAACACCTTTGGTACTGATCCTATTAGTGGTGCCTTTCCCTGAGTCGACCGACGAACCTCAGCCAGAAGTGACCCAACGTGTCGCGATTGATATCAATACTCAAAGTCTCAGTGAGCAGGGTGAAGTTCAATCACCGCAAACGCTGAGTGACGATTGGAAAGAGTATACGGTGAAAAATGGCGATACCTTAGCACAAGTGTTCCGTGCTAATGGCTTACCTATGTCTGACCTTAATGCACTAGTAAAAGTTGAAGGAAGCGATAAGCCGCTCAGCCGGATCAAGGCCGGTCAATTGGTGCGTTTCAAATTGGCTCAAGACGGTTCATTAGATATTATTCAACTGGAAAAATCTGCGCAATCGGTAATGTTTTTCCGTGTATCTGATGGTGGGTTTGGTCGAAGTAAGTAACTACTTACCCTTGTTTTCTTTACGCTTAGTACGCCGCTGAATTAGCTCTTTGTAAGGTAATAGCGGCAGAATGATCAATAGAATCCCCATCGCGGTGATACTGTCTGGGATTTCATTAAAACCCCAGGCTCCGAGCAAGACAATAAAGACTAATCCCGAATATTCCGCTAAGGCAATTTGTCCTGCAGGGGCTGCCTTATAGGCTTTAACGGCTAAACCGTTGTAAAGCAAAATCAAACCGGCGCTGGTCATCACTAGTGCAACTTGTCTCCATTCTAACGTTTGCCAATTTAAATATGCCAATACGGCCGTTACGGGTAATGACAGTAATGAGGTCCAAAATAAGGTCGTTATGACGGTTTGTTGCTGTGGTAGCTTTCTAGCCAATATGTTGAATAGGGCTAAGGTTAATGCGGTTCCTAGCGCAAAATATGCTGCCCAATGAAATTGTGATGGACGCAATACGATCAGTACACCGATAAACCCAACGAGCGTTGATAGCGCCTTGCCCCAAGGTGGCACTTCTTTTAGCAATATAATCGACAATGGCAGCATTAATAGCGGCGCAGCGTAAAAAATGGCGTTAGCGGTAGCCAAGGGTAAGTGAGTAATTGCTATCATCATGCATCCGCTGCCGATGATGATTAAAAAAGCTCTAATGCTAATAATTGCCGGTGCAGTTAACGCACGCTGGGTTTTACTTTGTTGGTACCACAAAGGGAAGATTAGTAGCACGGAGAAAAGTTGGCGTAGAAAGACATACTGAAAAGTCGATATACCACCTTCGAGCATTTTTACCGCGACATCCGATAACGACGCGGCAAGATTGCCCAGAACCAGTAAAGTGACGGCTACAGTGGCTACCGACCAATTCATTATTTAATCAGCTTACCGTCGTAACGTCTTTTCATATCAACATGTGGAATCCCATCTTCCAGATACATTTCTGAGGTTTGTACAAAGCTATGTTGCTGATAAAAAGCGGTGAGATGTTGTTGTGCGCCAATTTCGATGGTTTGATCTGGCCAAATCTGACTGCACTTAGTGATCGCTTGTTGCAATAGTTTGTGGCCTAAACCGTCACCTCGAGCGCTTTGTTTGGTTGCGACACGACCAATACTGATACTGGGATAAGTGACCCCTTTTGGTAATAGTCGAGCACAAGCGACTAACTCATCCTGTTGATAGCCCAACAAGTGAATGACACCGTCTAAGGTATCGTTATTATCAAGTTCAGGATAAGGGCAGGTTTGCTCGACAACAAACACATCGACACGCAGTTTTAGTAATTGATAAAGCTCGTGGTTAGTGAGTTGTGAAAAAGGCAACGCTTTCCAAGTAGTCATAAAATTCTTCGAGTTGTTAGTCTTTATAGTCTTTACGCACCATATCAAGGCAATCTTTTTCAGGCATTAACATTTGTTAATTTCAGGTGTTATTTTGCGTGTCTGGCGGCTTTTGTCTCAGTTAATTTCTCAACACCCATCGTTTGCTCGTTTTTTTATGCGGCTCAAGCTCACTGAGGAGATGCCAAGGTAGGCGGCAATTTGATAATCCGCGAGGCGCTGTTCAAGTTGAGAAAAGTGTTGGCAAAAAAGTTGGTACCGTTCTTCTGGGCTATATAGCAGCATAAAGCGCTCCTTGTTTTCTTTGTGCATTAGCTGCGCTTCCACCAATTTCAAATAGATGGGGTGATGTTCTAATCGCCAAGATTTCAAAGTGGTGATGGGGATGCAAAGAATTAAACATGGCGTGAGAGTCTCAATTAAAAAGGGTGATCCTTGTTGTTTGATCAGACTTTCAAAGCCAATTATCCAATCCTGTTCCCAGTAGAACTCTTTACTAAACTCCTTTCCGTGCTCAGTTAAATAGCTGGCATGGCATAGACCTTCCAATACAAAGTAGAAGGATTCTGTTGCTGCGCCTTGCTCGACTAAAATGTGCCGTGTTGGCAGTTCTAGGGGGCTCGCCAATTCAACTAATTGGTTAATTTCATCGTTAGAAAAGTGATGCTGACTGAGGTAGTCAATAAAATGTGAGTCCATGAATGCAGCTTCCTCGTGAAGGGTGTTAAAGCGGCCAATAAAAAAGCCGCTATGCAATGATAGCGGCTTTGATACTAACCTCTTGTCCTACAGTAAGGTAGGCAATGAGTGATTATTTTTGCAGATCAATTTTATAGATAGCAAAGCCCACTTCATCCGTAGCAACTTGCTTCATTGGGTATTGACCCTTGTCTTTAATAAACTGAGCAGCTTTTTCACTTGGCGATGTTTCAAAGCGAATATCAAGCGCTTTGTCTGCCGTGATTGGCGCAAATGTCCAGTTGTTATCTGCACTTGGTGTTACTTCGCCTTTCTCTTTACTTACGCGAGAGATGTAAGCGGCAACCACCGAGCGGTTTTCATCTGGAGAATCAAACGCAATGTGATCGCTACCCGTACCGGCAAATTTGTTGCTGTATGCACGGTAGTTGTTGGTCGCAACAATGAACTCTTGATCTGGATTGATTGGCTTACCTTGGAATGTCAGGCCAACAATACGCTTGGCATCCGCGTTAATAACTTTACAGTCGCCATCGTATTTTGCTGGTTGAGTGACATCGATTTGGTAAGTGACACCATCCATCACATCGAAGTTATATGTACGGAAGCTATCCCAGTTGATTAGAGATTGAGGCGCCGTGTTGTTGATGTCGATTTGGTTAAATTGACCTGCTGAACATTCTAGCCACTCTTGTACATCGTTACCGGTCATTTTTAATGCAACCAGTGTATTTGGGTATAGGTAAAGATCGGCAGCATTACGGAACGTTAGCTGACCAGATTCAACTTCAGTGAAGCCCGATGGATCGTCTTTACGGCCACCTGCTTTAAATGGAGCAGCAGCAGAAAGCACAGGAATATCGGCTAAATCAGGGTCGCCTTGGATAAAGCGTTCAACGTAATCTTGTTGTGCAAGGTTAACGATTTGTACAGTTGGGTCGTCTTGAACAAGAGACAGGAAGCTGTACATTACGTCATTCGCTTTACCGATTGGCTGGTTAACGAATTCACGCGTACCTTTGTGGTCAGCTTCTAGTGCTTTAACCATGCCTTCGTCGGCTTTAGCTAACGATTTCTTGTTGATGCCGTCATAGATAGGGCGAGCTTCCGCTTTGCCTTCAACGACCTGCCATTTGCCATCTTTTTGTGCCAATTGCAGATCAATCACACCAACATGGCTACCCCAACGACCTGGCATCACTGATGCTACGCCATTAATGGTACCGTTTTCATTGTCAACGCCAGGGATGTTATCAAAACCTTTACCTGGGAATACCGCGTGTGAGTGACCAAAAGCAATCGCATCAATGCCTTCTACGTCAGCTAGGTAATAAGTTGAGTTTTCTGCGCCTGATTTGTGTGGGTCAGAAGCAACACCTGAGTGAGGGATGGCAACGATAACGTCAGCGCCTTCCGCTTTCATTTGCGGTACCAACTCTTCTGCAGACTCTTTAATGTCTTTAGCGAAAACTTTACCTTCTAAGTTCTTCTTATCCCAAATCATGATTTGAGGTGGTACGAAACCGATGTAACCGACTTTAATTTGGTGTTCTGCGCCATCGGCATCTTTGAAGGTGTGTGTTTTGATGATGTAAGGTTTGAAATAGTGCTTACCCGTTTCTTTATCGAACACGTTAGCACTAACATAAGGGAAGTTAGCATCATTGATGGTTTCTGCTAGAAACTCTAAACCATAGTTAAATTCATGGTTACCAATGTTGCCCACATCGTAGTTTAGTTGGTTCATTGCCTTGTAGACAGGGTGAACTTCACCCGCATCAATGCCTTTATCAGCCATGTAGTCGCCCATTGGGCTACCTTGGATCAAATCACCGTTATCAACCAGTACGCTGTTTTCAACTTCAGCGCGAGCTTGTTTAACTAAAGTAGCAGTACGTGTAAGACCGATTTTCTCAGATGCTGAGTCTTTGTAGTAATCGTAATCCATCACGTTAGTGTGAATATCAGTTGTTTCAATGATACGAAGTTTGATCGTATCTGCCATTGCAGGGCCAGCCATGGTCAACATGCCACCAAGCACTGCTAGGGTTAAAGGTTTCACTGCTACTTTCATTTTTTTCGCTCCGATAGCGTTATTTTCACTGCGGCTAATGTAACAAAATGTCATGTAACTAGATTCTAGATGCATTTCAAAATGTGACGTCGAGCGCCTGTTTAATGCGGTTCTGTCGTTACATTCTCAGATTTTTTGGTGTTTATTTCACCGTTCCATTTTTTCTCTTATCAGTTATTGATATAAAAAATGAAATTTTAGAATTTCAGGTAATATGCCTAGAAGTCCATAATGCAGTTATTCACATGGAAGGATGGCAATATGGCGAGCAAGGAAACAGTGTCTCAGTTCCCCCTGAACCACTTAAGAGCAAAACAGGAAACACCTCTTCGCCCAGTTTTGAGCGCGGTAAGTCAGTTGCGTCACGGAGAAGTCGCACTGGTGGGTGCAGGCCCTGGTGATGCTGAGCTATTGACGGTCAAGGCATTGAATTTTATTCAACAAGCGGATGTGGTGCTCTACGACTACCTTGTCTCTGATGACATTTTAGCACTGATCCCAGACGACACGATTTTAGTCTGTGTCGGTAAGCGAGCTGGCCATCACAGTGTACCGCAAGAAAAAACCAATCAATTGTTAGTGGATTTTGCCAAGCAAGGTCATCGCGTTGTACGTATTAAAGGCGGCGATCCGTTTGTCTTTGGTCGTGGCGCTGAAGAGCTCGAAGTGCTTGCCGATGCGGGTATCCGTTTTCAAGTTATCCCTGGTATTACCGCTGCCGCTGGCGCAACTGCCTATGCTGGTATCCCTCTAACTCACCGTGATCACGCGCAATCTGCCATGTTCATTACCGGCCATTTGAAAGCAGAAAGCGATGAAATGGATTGGTCAACATTAGCGCGTGGTAATCAGACGCTTGTGATTTATATGGGATTGATGAAATCCGATTACATCCAAGAGCAATTAATTCGTCATGGGCGCCAATCAAGTACGCCAATTGCGATCATCGAACGCGGTACTCAATCGTGCCAAAAAATCTTTAAAGGTCAGCTGTCACAGCTTGCCGAATTAGCGCAAGACGCTCAAGCCCCATCCTTAATCGTGGTGGGAGAAGTGGTCGCGCTATCTGAAAAATTACAGTGGTTTAATCAAGAAGATCAATCACTCCAGCAACGTCAATACGCATAACGAAAGACTAGCCGAAACGCTCATAGAGCTGCAAAGGAAGCACCAACATGGACCAAGAACGTTTAACTCACCTTAAACAGTTAGAAGCCGAGAGTATTCACATCATCCGTGAAGTCGCGGCAGAGTTTGATAACCCGGTAATGATGTACTCAATCGGTAAAGACTCATCGGTAATGTTGCATTTGGCAAGGAAAGCCTTTTATCCAGGCAAGATTCCTTTTCCACTGCTGCACGTAGATACCGATTGGAAATTCAAAGAGATGATCGATTTTCGCGATAAAGCTGCGGAAAAGTATGGCTTTGAGCTTTTGGTTCATAAGAACCCAGAAGGCATCGCGATGGGATGTAGCCCATTTGAGCATGGTTCATCAAAGCATACTGACATCATGAAAACCCAAGGGTTAAAACAAGCACTGAATAAATATGGCTTTGATGCCGCTTTTGGTGGTGCGCGACGTGATGAAGAAAAGTCTCGAGCCAAAGAGCGTGTTTATTCGTTCCGCGATAAAAACCATACGTGGGACCCAAAAAATCAGCGTCCTGAATTGTGGAAGACCTACAACGGTCAAATCAACAAAGGCGAGAGTATCCGAGTCTTCCCGTTGTCAAACTGGACTGAGTTGGATATCTGGCAATACATCTACCTAGAAAATATCGACATTGTGCCGCTCTATCTTGCCGATAAGCGTCCTGTGGTTGAGCGTGATGGCATGTTGATCATGGTTGATGATGACCGAATGAAGCTTGAACCGGGTGAAGTGGTAGAAGAAAAGAACGTGCGTTTCCGTACGCTTGGCTGTTATCCACTGACAGGGGCTGTTGAATCAGATGCGAACACGCTGACCGGTATTATTGAAGAGATGTTGGTGGCGACATCGAGTGAGCGCCAAGGGCGCGCGATCGACCACGATCAGTCAGGATCGATGGAGCTGAAAAAACGCCAAGGCTACTTCTAATTAGGATCTAAGGAAAGAACATGAACAGTGCAGTAGAAGCGCAATTAGCGGAGCTGGGTATTGAAGGATACCTAACCCAACACCAATATAAGTCATTACTTAGATTTCTAACGTGTGGCTCAGTCGATGATGGCAAGAGTACTTTGATCGGTCGCTTGCTGCATGACTCAAAGCAAATTTATGAAGATCAATTGGCCGCCGTTCACAATGATAGCCAACGTGTAGGAACCACGGGCGAGCGTCCGGATCTTGCGCTATTGGTTGATGGCTTACAAGCTGAGCGTGAACAAGGCATCACCATTGATGTGGCTTACCGTTATTTCTCTACCCAAAAGCGTAAGTTCATTATCTCAGATACACCGGGGCACGAGCAGTACACACGTAATATGGCCACGGGTGCATCAACTTGTGATCTAGCGGTGATCTTGATTGATGCGCGTAAAGGGGTATTGGATCAAACCCGTCGTCATTCATTCATCGCCAACTTATTAGGTCTCAAGCATTTTGTTGTGGCAGTGAACAAGATGGATCTGGTGGATTACTCACAAGATCGATTTGAACAGATCCGCGATGAATACCTTGAGTTTTCCAAGAACCTACGCGGTGAAACCAATATCCAGATCTTGCCACTCTCGGCGCTTGAAGGCGATAACGTGGTTGAACCAAGTTCAAAAATGAGCTGGTTTGATGGTCAGCCGTTGTTGGAAATCTTGGAAAATGTCGATATTGACCAAGACAAGGGCGCAGGTGATTTTCGCTTCCCAATTCAATACGTCAACCGACCAAACCTCGATTTCCGTGGTTTCGCTGGCACCATCGCTTCTGGCACCGTCAATGTGGGTGATAGCGTGCAAGCACTGCCATCAGGTAAGAGATCGAAAGTCGCACGCATTGTGACTTTCGATGGCGACTTGCCTACAGCGTATGCCGGTCAAGCCGTTACGCTAACGCTCGAAGATGAAATTGATATCAGCCGTGGTGATTTATTGGTATTGGACAATGCTCAAGTTGAATCCAGTAACCACTTGTTGGCAGACGTGGTATGGATGACAGAGCAAGCGCTGCAGCCGGGTCGCGAATACGATATTAAAATCGCCGGTAAGAAGACAGTAGGTCGTGTTGAATCGATTCGTCATCAATATGACATCAATAACCTTTCAACCCATAGCGCTGTCGAACTACCTCTCAATGGTATTGGTTTATGTGAGTGGACACTGACTGAATCAGTAGCACTGGATAGCTATACCGATTGCCAAGATACCGGTGGCTTTGTGGTGATTGATCGTCTCACTAACGTGACGGTGGGTGCTGGGTTGGTACGAGAAAGCTTGAGTCAAGTGGAACTGCACAGCGGCGATATTTCTGCTTTTGAAGTCGAGTTCAACGCGTTGGTTCGCAAGCACTTCCCACATTGGGAAGCAAAAGATATCAGCCAATTACTTAAATAATCACACAGAGTAGTGATTTATTAAGTCGTCGAAACTTGCGCCGAGCAAGAAAGCTAAGTGCAGGTTTCGATGGCCGATAAAGACAATGAATGGGTGAAGTAGGGAAGCGGTATGTGGCAACAAGGATTTGTGTTAGCTATCTTACTGGGCATCGTGGTATGCCTAGTCGTGACACGTGCTAAACCAAGCTTTATTTTTGCTGGTGCAGCGTTTATTGCTTTTATGGCCGGTTTAATTGAACTTAATGAAGTTGCGACGAACTTTACTAATTCTTCTTTACTCACGCTTGTACTACTGATTTTAGCCTCCTGTGCGCTTGAGAAGACCTTACTTATCAGTTGGGTTAGCCGCAGTCTTTCTACTGGAAGATTAGCATCGGTGGTGGCAAAAATGGGGATTTCTACAGCCTTGTTATCCTCTTTTACCAATAATACAGCGGTGGTGGTTTCTCTTATCGGAGCGATTAAGCGTAACCAGCAACATGCACCATCAAAATTACTTATCCCCCTTTCTTATGCCGCGATTCTTGGTGGTACGCTGACCTTGATCGGTACCTCAACCAATTTGATCATTAACAGCTTTGTGGAAGATGCTGGGCTACCAAGTTTGGGTTTTTTTACCCCAACGTTGATCGGCTTGTCGGTATTGTTTGGCGGCATGTTGATCTTGATCCCGTTGAGCTACTTATTACCCAATTACGACGATCAATCACAAGATGATTTACCTTACTTTCTTGAAGCGCGAGTCGAGCCGGGATCGCCCTTAGTTGGACGCAGCATTGCGGAAAACAATTTGCGTGCGCTACGTAAACTGTTTCTTGCTGAGGTGATCCGCGATGGCAAAACCATGCCCTCGGTTGAGCCAGAGTTTGTTCTGGAAGCAAGAGATCGATTGCTGTTCTGTGGTGATATTGAAAGTGTCGCCACACTCCAAGAGATTCAAGGTTTGACCTTATTTGGCCAGCATCACCTCAATGGGCAAAGTTTTATGGAAGTGGTGGTCAGTTCATCGGCCAGTTTCTGCAATAAAACGCTAAAAACCAGTCACTTTAGAGATCGCTTTGACGCAGTAGTGGTGGCGATTCGTCGTGGTCATGAACGTTTAGAAGGAGGGTTAGGTAACGTAACGCTTAACGCAGGTGATACGTTAGTTCTTGTCCCAGGTAAACGTTTTGAAGCTGAGCGTCGTGCGCACCGTAAAGAGTTTGTCCTGATCAATGATCTGGATTCGAGTGCGCGTCTCGATTTTCAAAAGTCGAGCTTAGTACTACTGGGTTTTAGCTCGGTAATTGCTTTGGCCTTGCTAGAGTGGGTGCCATTGATCAAAGGGTTGTTGGTCTATCTATTAGCCTGTTTGGTCTTTGGTGTCGTTCAACTGGGTGAGCTGCGTCGTCGCTTTCCTATTGATATTGTTGTGATCGTTGGCTCGGCTTTATCAATTGCACAACTGATGCTCTCATCGGGCTTGTCAGTAAAACTGGGTCAGGTCTTTATTGAGACATTTAATGGCTGGGGTGTTTTTGGTGCGCTGGTGGCCACTTACTTACTCACACTTATTCTTACTGAGCTTGTTACTAATAATGCCGCTGCCGCCTTGGCATTTCCGATTGGCTACAGTATGGCCTTAGGCTATGGCGTTGATCCTATGCCATTTATTATGGCGGTATTGTTTGGCGCCAGTGCGAGCTTTATTTCCCCTTACGGTTATCAAACCAATTTGCTGGTGTACAGCGTAGGCAATTACAAATTAACGGATTATGTACGAGTTGGGATCCCACTATCGATCGTTTATTCGGTACTGGTGCTGACTTTGATCCCGCTCTTCTTCCCTTATTAAAGGATGTAAATAATGACAACGGATACGGCAGTAAAAGACGAGAACATCGTTTGGCATCAGCACAGTGTTGATAAAGCTCTACGAGCAAAATTAAAACAGCAAAAGCCGGTGCTGCTGTGGTTTACCGGTTTATCAGGCGCTGGAAAGTCGACCATTGCTGGTGCGTTGGAAAATAAGCTGGTTGAACAAGGTTTTCATACTTATTTGTTGGATGGTGATAACGTCCGACATGGCTTGTGCAGTGATCTTGGTTTTTCAGATCAAGATCGCCGTGAAAACATTCGCCGCATTGGTGAACTAGCCAAGTTGATGGTGGATGCAGGACTCATCGTATTGTCAGCCTTTATTTCACCACATCGTGCAGAGCGCCAATTAGTGCGTGATTTATTTCCTGATGGGGAATTTTTGGAAGTGTTCGTCAATGCGTCTTTAGATGTTTGTGAGCAACGCGATCCCAAAGGACTATATAAAAAAGCACGAGCGGGCGAGATCGCTAACTTTACTGGTATTGATTCTGACTACGAAGCGCCACTAAAAGCGGAGATAGATCTGCCGGCAGGAGAGTTACCGATTGAAGCATTGGTTGAGCAATGTATTACCGTGCTCAAACAACAAGGTGTGATTCAATAGTGGGATTAGATAGGTTAGATAGCGTTTGGTTACCTATGTGCTAATTGCTATTTAATCTGCATTTGATCTGCCATGTTCCCAAAGCTATCGAGGCTGTACGACAAGCCTGAAAACAAAAAAGCTTCCTAATGGAAGCTTTTTGAACATTGGTGACCAAATGCTTATTCGAAACAGATTTCAATAAAAGCATTACCCCATTGAGAGGTAAAAGGCATGATAATGATCGCCCCTTCGCATTTATGGCGAATGGTGTGTCCTTTACCTGATACAACGATCGGGGTTGCCATATCAAAATCAAAACCACTTTCGGCAAGAATACGTTTTGCGCCACCAGTAACCATGTTAGTGATTTCACCCACCATATCCGTTACTTCATCATTGAGGCCATTTGGGCGTTCACCCAACATGTTTTCCATGATTTCAAGCGCTAAACTTTCATCAAAAGTAATCGACATAGAACCGCGAGTTTGCGGACCAACCATCCCGATTAGGCCTGATACATCACCACGTGCAATCTCGTCTTTCTTTACACGAGGCTTTTGCGGCTTCAGCTCTAGCGAAGCCATCGTTTTTAGGACGTTCATCAGTGAAGCCAAAAACGGGTTTACAAATTCAGCGCGCATAATACTCTTCTATATCTTTATTCTTTGTTATCAGAAGAACATGACTGACAAATGCCATGTGATTCAATCACATGATTCGTAATCTCAAAGCAATATTTCTCTGCGTTACTAGCCAACAAGGCTACCAAACTATCATCTTGCAGTTCAATCACGTTACTACATTTATCGCAAATTAGTAGATGCGAATAATGTTTATGTGCGTTACACGAGCAACATTGAATAAAACTGTTGGTTGACTCGACTCGATGGATAAAGCCTTGCTCTAATAAAAAGTCCAGCGCACGATAAACTGTAGGTGGCTTTGCTTGTGGTTCACTGACTTTTAGCTGTTCTAATAGTTCATAAGCACTAGAGGCTTTTGGACTTGCACAAATCAGTTCAAACACTCTTTTTCTTTGAGGTGTAAGCCGAACACCTCTCGCGGTACAAATCTCTTCGATTTGTTTTGCTAGCTCTTGATCCAAATCCATCACCATAACCATTGGATTTTATTAATAATATACCATTTAACGCTCAATAGTATGCATTGTTCGCGTATAAATGAGTTAACCATCGAGACTTTGAAATCTCATCGAGGTGAATAAGCTGGTTGTACCGTCGAACGTTCTAACTTATCAAAATTGCTCGAAAAACGATACATCCGAAGATAAATTGGCGCGCATCTTTGGAAGTGATTACAATATTCGGCTTATTTTAATCGCAAAACCTACGCCAATAGACTGGAATTCAGATTTATGACTCACTCGTGCAAGTTCTCCATCGCTCCGATGCTTGATTGGACCGATCGCCATTGTCGTTACTTTCATCGCTTATTATCTAGCGAGACGCAACTGTATACAGAAATGGTGACAACGGGTGCCATTATTCACGGTAAGGGTGATTTCCTTGCATATAACGAGCAAGAGCATCCACTTGTACTGCAATTGGGTGGTTCAAATACTGCTGATCTTGCGACGTGTGCAAAACTTGCCGCTGAGCGTGGCTATGACGAAATCAACTTGAATGTGGGTTGTCCATCTGACCGAGTGCAGAATGGTCGTTTCGGTGCATGTCTAATGGCAGAACCTCAGCTGGTGGCAGATTGTGTTGCAGCAATGAAATATGTGGTTGATATTCCAGTAACCGTTAAAACGCGTATTGGTATTGATGATCATGATTCGTATGAGTTCTTAACGGATTTTGTGTCGACAGTCTCTGAGAAAGGGGGTTGTGAGCAATTTACTATCCACGCTCGTAAAGCATGGCTATCGGGTTTAAGTCCGAAAGAAAACCGTGAGATCCCACCATTGGATTACCCACGCGCTTACCAATTGAAAAAAGATTTTGCTCATTTGGTGATTGCCGTGAACGGTGGAGTAAAAACGCTGCAAGAGACACAAGAGCATCTTAAACACTTGGATGGCGTAATGGTTGGGCGCGAAGCGTATCAAAATCCATATATCTTAGCGGAAGTGGATCAACTTATTTTTGGTCTAGATAAGCCGATTAAGAAACGCACGCAAGTGGTTGAAGAAATGTACCCGTACATTGAGCAACAACTTTCAAACGGTGCTTATCTTGGCCACATTACTCGCCATATGTTGGGCTTGTTCCAAAATATGCCGGGTGCACGTCAATGGCGTCGTCACATTAGCGAAAATGCCCACAAACCAGGTTCAGGTATTGAAGTGGTTGAGGCGGCATTGGCTAAAATCCCTAAAGAATTGAATGTGTAAAAATTGCCACAATTGAGTGGCGAAAAATACCACCACAAGTTTTAAAGCGTCCTGAATACCAGGGCGCTTTTTTATTTGTGCTTATATATTAGTTGCTTATATTAATTTTTTGAAACTGGCACGCTTCCTGCGATACCGATTACAAACAACAGGAGAAACAGTATGTTTGAGCTAATCTTTGTATTGGTATTTATTGCAACTTTGCTGGTTACGGGCTTAACCATGATGACCGTTTTTGCTGCGGCGGGCTTCGCTCTATTAGTAATGGTAGTGCTTGGTATGCTGGGCGCGGTATTTAAGATTTTGCCATGGTTAATTGTGATCGCGTTGGGATTTTGGTTCTTTAAGCATTACGTTTATTGCTCAAGATAGCGAAGCATAGTGAATGTGGTAGTATTCTGATTAATAACTCACCACGTTGTCCTGCTTAGGAGCAAACATTCGATGAATAAAGTAACACTGACACTAATGGCCGCATTATCAATGGCATCGACATCGGTAATGGCCCAATCATTTACCGGTGATATTGGTGCTGATATGTGGTTTGGTGATAGTAAAATCGATGAGACTCGCCGTGATGATGTATCCGTCCCGAGTCTGTATTTCTCTTTTGAGCATGATATGGCGTATGTGCCGAATGCAAGTTTTCGCTATACCAGTGTAGATACTGATTACGCAGGGTTTGATAAATACGACTTTACGTTTTACTACAAAATTCTTGAACGTGAGTTAATGACGTTTGATGCCGGTGCAACATTAACGCAGTACAGCAATACACATTACCGAACTAAAGAGTCTGCCACGCCTAAGTATGACTTTGATGAGTTAACTTTTAATTGGTATGCCTACGCGGAGCTTTATATTCCTAATACCAATTTTGACATCATCGGTCAGTTTGATTTTGGTAACAGCAAAGGCATTAAGAGTGCTGATGTGCTTGCGGGTGTTCAGTACAGAATTAAAACTAGTGCCGGCGATGCGGTATTGCGTGGTGGCTATCGTGTCATTGATCTGGAATTTGAAGATCTTGCTACCCAATCTCCTGCAACGGGTGAATCTTATGTGTTTGTTAATGGCTTTTTTTTAGGGGCTGAATATAATTTTTGAGCCTGATGTGGATTTTTTAAAACGTCGCCTTTTAACGCGGCGTTTTTTTATATCTTTTTTTTATAACTAGGGAGGATTTGTTAGCAGATTTAGTGTGATGCGCCATGCTTAACGGATTAAAAGGACTTTTTGTAACTAAGGCTAGTAAGCATGACAATCAATGAGCTTAGAAATCTTTATCGTGAAAATCAGTTGGTCGAAGCGATTATCGAGCCTTCGGCTGAAGAAGGATTCTGGGTAGTGGAGTTTAGGCATGCTCATGGCGAATTCCTCTTGCTGACTGATGTGCACGGTGAAGAGTGCCACTATGGTGATGTCAATTTGGCCTCGAAATCTGCCATGGCGGTGGGTTTCAATCAGGTGCGTGTCGAGAACTGATTTCAGCCATATCCTCAATGCTTTAATTCCAAAAGTTATAAAACATTCACTTCTATTCTTTCTTGTTATTAAAAAGAGTGGTTAATCTATAATCACGCAATGAATAGGGATGTCGAGACCATGTCTTTAAACAAGAATGTGTCCTCTCAAGGAAACACACCAGAATTACCTTCAGTCGCTAGCCCACTGAATGACCAACAACTAAATCAACTTCAGCAAACCGTGACGGATTTGTCGTCACAGCAATTAGCTTGGGTGAGCGGATATTTTTGGGGTTTAGCTCAGCATCAGCAACCTGCTGCCGCTGCTGCGCCAATTAATCAAGCTGCCGCCGCAGTTGCAGCCAAGCCTGCGGGTAAACTTGTCATTATCTATGCTTCACAAACTGGTAATGCCAAAGGCGTAGCTGAAGCTCTAGAGCAAGAAGCTAAAGCGCAAGGTATTGCTACCCAGCTTTTTGATGCTAGTGACTATAAAGGCAAAAATTTAGCTAAAGAGACGCACGTTATTATCGTCGCTTCAACCAACGGTGAAGGCGAGGCGCCAGATAATGCCATTGAATTGCACGAGTTTCTTCAATCAAAGAAGGCGCCTAAATTACCTAACCTGCAATATGGGGTAATTGGCCTAGGTGACTCTAGCTACGAATTTTTCTGCCAAACAGGTAAAGATTTCGATCAGTACCTTGCCAAACAAGGTGCGACACCATTTATCGATCGTATTGACTGCGATGTTGATTACGAAGCGCCAGCCGGAGAATGGCGAGCGAAAGCATTGGAAGTGGTTAAAGAGGCACTGTCTTCTGGCGCAGAAGCCGAAGTTGTGCAGCTACCTGTCGGCCAAGCGGCTGGGCATTCTCAATACACCAAACAAAATCCTTATACAGCAACGCTGTTAACCAGCCAAAAAATCACAGGTCGTGATTCAGGTAAAGATGTTCGTCATATTGAGATTGATCTAGATGGTTCTGGTATTACTTATCAACCAGGCGATGCATTAGGTGTTTGGTATGAAAACAGTGCAGAACTTGCGAATGCTATATTAGCTAAAGTCGGCTTATCGGGCGTGGAGAGTATCGATGTCGATGGTGAAAGCTTATCGATTCATAGCGCACTCGTAGCCAAGTATGAAATCACGACTGCCAATCCGCAATTTGTTACTAAGTTTGCTGAACTATCAGCGAGCAAAAAACTGCAAAAGCTGGTGGAAGATAAGGACAAACTACGTGAATACGCAGGTAATACTCAGATTGTTGATGTATTGGCAGAAAAGAAAACCAAACTCACCGCAGAACAATTGGTTGGTTTGCTGCGTCGCCTAACACCGCGTCTATATTCAATTGCTTCAGCCCAATCGGAAGTGGATGAAGAAGTTCATCTAACGGTAGGCGTAGTGGAATACACACAAGGTGAAGAGACTCGCTTTGGTGGAGCATCGAGCTACCTTTCTCATCGTCTTGAAGAGGGGGGAGAGGTAAAAGTCTTTATCGAAAACAACAATAACTTCAAATTACCTCAAGATGACAACACACCAGTGATCATGATTGGCCCTGGGACAGGTATTGCGCCATTCCGCAGTTTTATTCAAGAGCGTGATAATCGTGATGCGCAAGGTAAGAGTTGGTTGTTCTTTGGTGACCGAACCTTTACTCAAGATTTCCTTTACCAAGTTGAATGGCAGAAATACCTCAAGTCAGGAGCATTGTCTCAACTTGATGTCGCCTTTAGCCGTGACCAGCAAGACAAAGTTTATGTTCAACAGCGTATCTTAGAAAACGGTCAGAAAGTATGGCAGTGGATTGAAGAAGGCGCTTATCTCTATGTTTGTGGTGATGCGACTCGTATGGCGAAAGATGTTCATGAAGCATTAATTGCCGTAGCGCAAGAGCATGGCAAGCTTAGTAAAGAACAAGCAGAGGAGTTTATTACTACTCTGCGTAAGGAAAAACGTTACCAAAGGGATGTGTACTAATGAGCAAAGAACAACAAGAAGTACTCGGTGAAGTATTGGGCCCTTTGGCTGACAACGAACGATTGAAGCGTGAAAGTAATTTTCTGCGTGGAACGATTGAGCAGGATTTACAAGATCGCATAACGGGCGGTTTTACAGCAGACAACTTCCAGTTGATTCGGTTTCATGGCATGTATCAACAAGATGACCGTGATATCCGCAACGAACGCGCGAAACAAAAACTAGAACCGTTACACAATGTCATGCTACGTGCTCGTATGCCCGGTGGCATCATCACGCCAACGCAATGGCTGGCGATCGATAAGTTTGCGACGGAGCATTCTCTCTATGGCAGCATTCGTTTGACCACACGTCAAACGTTCCAGTTTCATGGAGTATTAAAGCCAAATGTAAAACTGATGCACCAAACGCTTAATAGTATTGGTATTGATTCAATCGCGACTGCGGGTGACGTAAACCGAAATGTGTTATGTACCACTAACCCAGTAGAATCAGAGCTTCATCAAGAAGCGTATGAGTGGGCGAAAAAAATCAGTGAGCACTTACTGCCGAAAACCAAAGCATATGCGGAAATTTGGCTCGATGGCGAAAAAGTGGAAACCACAGAGGATGATGAACCTATCCTAGGTAAACATTACCTACCACGTAAGTTTAAAACGACCGTGGTTATCCCTCCGCAAAATGATGTCGATGTTCACGCTAACGATTTGAACTTCGTTGCGATTGCTGAAAACGGCAAACTGGTTGGCTTTAATGTGCTGGTAGGTGGTGGTCTTGCCATGACTCACGGTGATACTTCAACTTATGCTCGCCGCGCGGATGACTTTGGGTATGTACCATTAGAAAAAACCTTGGATGTTGCCGCGGCAGTTGTGACGACTCAGCGTGATTGGGGCAACCGTTCTAACCGTAAAAATGCGAAAACCAAATACACCTTAGATCGTGTTGGGATTGATGTATTTAAAGCGGAAGTCGAAAAGCGTGCAGAAGTTAAGTTCTCCGATAGTCGTCCTTACGAGTTTACTGAACGTGGTGACCGAATCGGTTGGGTTGAAGGTATTGACGGAAAGCATCATCTTGCTCTCTTTATCGAGAATGGTCGTTTACTCGATTTTCCAGGCAAACCGCTAAAAACTGGAATGGCTGAGATTGCCAAGATCCATAAAGGCGATTTCCGTATGACCGCCAATCAAAACTTAATTGTGGCTGGGGTCTCTAAAGCAAATAAAGCCAAGATTGAGAAGATAGCGATAGCACATGGCCTGATGGATGACACCGTGAGTGAGCAGCGTAAAAACTCAATGGCGTGTGTTGCATTCCCTACCTGTCCTTTAGCGATGGCTGAAGCTGAACGTTTTCTACCGCAATTTGTTACTGATGTAGAAGACATCTTGGCGAAGCACGGCTTACCAAAAGAAGACAACATTATCTTACGTGTAACAGGTTGTCCTAATGGTTGTGGTCGCGCGATGTTGGCGGAGATTGGATTGGTCGGAAAAGCCCCGGGACGTTACAACTTACATTTAGGTGGTAATCGAGGCGGTACCCGTATACCGAAAATGTATAAAGAGAACATCACTGATAAACAGATCTTAGAAGAGATTGATCAGCTGGTGGAGCGTTGGGCTAAAGAGCGTAATGAAGGTGAGTGTTTTGGTGATTTCACCATTCGAGCTGGCATTATAGAAGAAGTCTTCGTGTCTAAGAGGGATCTGCATGCTTGATTTAACAAAACAAAAGATCGATCTGCAGTCGTTATTGTCATTGACGAAAACAGAGCAAATCCTACAACTCTCTTCCATTAACCATCAACTAGAGCAGATGACTGCGCAACAGAGAGTTGCATGGGCGATAGAAAACCTGGGAGGGCAGCATGTTGTATCGTCTAGTTTCGGTATTCAAGCAGCACTAATGCTTCACCTAGTGACACAAGCTAAGCCAGATATACCGATCGTGCTGACAGATACTGGTTATCTCTTTGCCGAGACCTATCAGTTTATTGAGCAATTAACCAAGCAGTTAAATCTCAATCTTAAAGTATATCGAGCAAAACAAAGCCCAGTTTGGCAAGAGGCCGTTTACGGTAAATTGTGGGAGCAGGGTATAGAAGGTATCGAGAAATACAATAAGCTGAATAAAGTGGAACCAATGCGTCGAGCGCTAGATGATCTGCAAGTTGGTACTTGGTTCTCAGGGCTGCGTAGAGAGCAATCTCAATCCAGAGCAAATTTGCCAATACTCTCAATCCAAAATGGAGTGTTCAAGTTCTTACCTGTGATCGACTGGAGTAATAAAGATGTGCATTACTATCTAGAAGAACATGGTTTGGCTTATCACCCTCTAAGAGAAGAAGGCTATCTTTCTGTCGGGGATACCCATACGACTAAAAAATGGGAACCGGGAATGAAAGAAGAAGAAACGCGTTTCTTTGGCTTAAAACGTGAGTGTGGGTTGCATGAAGATGATGGAGAACAATACGGCTCCGGAATTTAACTATATATAGAAGTAAAAAGGCTGCATCGTGCAGCCTTTTTTGATCTCGAAAAACACGGAGTGTGGATAACTCTGTGAGTAATTTGTTGGTGTCTTATGGGTAAATCTGAATAAATAGAGCTTTGCCGATAAAAAACGCATCTAATCGTTATTTTTGCAACTCTTGCAAATTAACGCTTGCCAATGTGACGATGATCTCTATAATGCCCACCTGTCGACGAGGCAAGGCTCTATAAGGGTTTGAAGCCAAAACGACAAGGTCAGAAAGAAAGGCGAAGTAGTTAGAGTGGTTTACTTTTTAAAAGTAAAATAAAACACAAAAGTGTTTGACACTGAGAATTATCTAGCTAGAATGGCCGCCTCTTCCAGAGTGATGTAAGTCACAAAGAAGAACGCTCTTTAACAATATAAACCTATCAATCTGTGTGGGTACTCGTTGATGATAATCCAATAAGTTGTTCTGTTTCTTTTTATAAAGAGCGGTAACGA
>NZ_AFWF01000071.1 GCF_000222605.1 Vibrio ichthyoenteri ATCC 700023
ATGCATTTGGCAAGCGTAATACGGATGCA
Organism: Vibrio ichthyoenteri ATCC 700023; assembly: GCF_000222605.1. Taxonomy (GTDB): domain Bacteria; phylum Pseudomonadota; class Gammaproteobacteria; order Enterobacterales; family Vibrionaceae; genus Vibrio; species Vibrio ichthyoenteri. The sequence goes on from NZ_AFWF01000071.1 coordinate 30, forward strand.
CTACGTTCGTTACTCGCTTTGCTCAAGCCGTTCAACATCAGCTTCTTTTTTACCGATGACTTCAGCGTTTACGCAAAAGAACTACCAAGGGAAAAGCATGTTGTCGGTAAAAGGTTCACTCAGCGAATTGAGCGAACTAATCTAACCTTACGCTCCAGATTAAAACGTTTAGTACGCAGAACTATCGGTTTTTCCAAATCCGAGAAAATGCACGACAAGGCGATCGGAACATTCATTGAGCGTGAGTTTTATCTTTGAATCAACTGATTGGAGTCATAACCTTAATCTCTGTTACGCGACAAAATAAGAAATAGCCTAATCAAGACCAATAAGAATATGTTTTTTTTGTTTCATATTCATAATAAATAGTGCTTATGAATATGTTTATAAATATCTCCATATCTCTCTTCGAATTAAATGACATAAAACCATAGTTAGGATCAAAAAAAACGAAATTTTCATTACCATCAATAACTTCACTATATGCAACTAAAGCATGAGCTTGTTTTGATTTTTTCTCTATAATAAAAACATTAAAATCAGCGTCAACCTTAATTTCCGAATCGAAAAACTCATTAAAAACATAGCCAAGTTCAGTTAATATACTTGGACCAAACTTGAGTGAACTTTTCACGCCTTGCTTGGCAATATAATCAGAATGGCACGGGTTTAAAATTTGAGATAATTGTAAATCAGTTATTTCATTTCTTACTGAGATAGATTTTGAGTTTAATTTAAAAATGTAGCTATTTACATCACCATTTTGCTTTAAATGGCTAGCTAAACCCATTACCAACCCAAAACACAACCCCCGACTTTGACCAATATTAATCAATGATAATTCTTTTTGATTCCAACATGTTGATTTCAAATCATCACCAACAATCTTGTTAAGTAAAGTATTATCCTTTAGCAAATTATTGCACACTAACCTATAAATATCTGATGTTAACAAAAGGCTATTACATTCTTTAAATAAATGTTTTTTTTCTTCTTTCGTTAGATTTTTAAACGCTGGCAAGTCTTGTTCTTTTCTTAAAATATCATATTCTTTTTTTACTATTTCTTTTTTTGATTTTTTTAATGCTAAATAAACTTTATCCTTGCATTCTTCGGTTTTTTTTGCCCTCATCAATGATGAGAACAAATCACCAAGACTTAAAATATCACCATTAATACCAAGTTTGGATGTCAATGATAATGATAATCCATCCCCATTAAATTTATTTATATTGTTTTTCGCTGGCTTTAACTTTATTCCGTTTTTTCTTTGATGATTAATGCTGTTATTTTCCAGCAATTCAATGCGCTCTTTTATTTCTATTAAAATGTTTTTTTTGTTTTCATTCCTTGTTGTTTTTAACGTTTTATTTAATCTATTTATGTTTATGTTTTTTATAGCAACCACATTCATTGTACTAAGTTTTTTACACTCATCAAATGAAAAGTTTTGTGGTATAAGGTTTTTTATTTTATAACTAATATTTACCATAAGCTATTACCAAAAATACATTTAACTTATATTCATTACTCAGATTACAATCAAGATACAACCATTATATTAATCAATTATAATTAATTTTCTAAAATAATAAATAGAATCAAATCAATGAAAGTTGCCACTTTTAAATCAATATTATTATATGTTAAATGGTGAGATAATTACATAATAGCCTTGCGTAATGGCAATTATCTAACTATAACTATTATCTAATAAATATTGCCAAAGCTAGCAAAATAATAAAAATTTACTAGCTTTCTGCCAAACCTCATGACGTGAACACTATAAACACAAAATTAAATCCCTATCCTTTAAGCTCATCAGCAACTTTAGCTATTGGTGTAGTTTTCATATCAAAACTAATCCCAGTGTTAGGATCATTTTTATATTTTTCTAAGCCTTCTATCCCATAAAATGTGCCGTATTGGTTAGCAATAAACTGAAATAGGCCTCATCTACTTCGAAAATTAATTACAAAACAAAGCCCTATCATGCGACAAACCAGTTAGAGTTGCGATTAAATTGGATTTAATCGTCATTAAAGCCAAGTGTCCATTATTGAATTTTGGTCTGCAACCCATTGCTGTATACTTGATTGAGACAATCGTTGACCATCTGAACTTCTAAGATCGAATTTATTGGAGAAATCCAATAAATAGATATTTAGCTGATTTTCTATCTCTGATGTTAATAGGGGTAACAATTCTGAGGTTATGTATTTGCGATCTATAGCACTATCTATCTGAGCGGCTAATCCACTTTTTGCAGCACCTCTGTTACCAAGTTGTATCCAATCAATAAATTTACTAATAGTTTCTTGTGCCATATTTAGTGGAACATTGTGTTCCACTAATCTAATACCATAAGATGCAAAATGTTGAATCACCTCTTCTGGAAGAGGTGATTTTAGGGGAGAATCAGGACCATGGACAATTTTGTTTAAAGCAGTCGATACAATTTCATTAGCTGAAGGCTGTACTTGAGTTTTAACATACAAAACTGAATCTAGTGCATAACGGTTTTTTAGCATTTCATTAATACTAAGCTTATCCTGTAACATAGGAGCGTTCATCATCCCTTTCTCTCCTAAAAACAGCCTAGTATTTTTATCCTCTAAGATCGGCATGCTTATCAGTCCTTTTACTCCTAAAGACAGCCTATTAATTCGATCTTCTAGATTGGCATATCTTTTATAATTGTCGCTATTAAAACCAGTTCTATCTAATTCAATCAGTTTTAACTTTGCATCTGTGATTTTTACAGAGATTATTTTTTCTGCTAACGGTATATCACCAATTTTAAAGGCTGATATAGATGATGCCTTTAGTAAATTACTATTATTTGCACGATATTGATGATAAATATGATTAAGTTTCATAACGAACAATCCTTTAATTTTAATTTTAATTTTAATTTTAATTAAAGGATGATTAAAATAAAGCAAAATAATGTGATTTACGCGACAAGACCACCAAAACTCTGAAACTAGCATAGAAAGTGGGAGTCGCTGCGGCAGCTCTCCTTACATGAATCTCAGAACTGTGTTTGGCGAAAAACTGTAAAGAAAGACACTACAACCGATCAACGAGAGCAAGAGTTATGTACTGGTCTAATGTAGTCGGACACTTAATTTAGGGACAATATTTGTCATATATATTAAGTGAAACATGACAGAGAAAAGAGCTTACAAACGCTACCCCAAGGAATTAAAAGAAGAAGCGGTAGCGTTAGTCCGAGAGCAAGGTTATAGCGTAGCTAGAAGGTACGGGTCTATCCGATGACGAACTCAAGCGATTACTTAGATAAGTCATGACCCAACCGTGCCCCTCTGACCTTTGGATTGATGAGGAAGCGATAGCCGAGTGGAAGCAAAGCAAACAAGGCAAGCGTGCTAGACCTCGCCGATTCAGCGACTTAGCCATTACTACCGCTCTGATGCTGAAACACGTTTTCTCTATGCCATTGAGAGCGCTGCAAGGTTTTCTAGACTCCGTATTTAAACTGACTAACATCCCACTGGTTTGCCCACACTACACCTGTATAAGTCGTCGTTCTAAGGATGTTGAGGTTTCATTTAAAACTAAAACCAGAGGTGTGATACTACACCTAGCCATTGATGCCACGAGTCTCAATGTTTATGGTGAGGGTGAATGGAAAGTCAAAAAGCATGGCACTGACGGGAAGCGTCGAGTCTGGCTGGAGCAGATCACACTTAACGCGGTGTCCAAAACTGATGGTGCGGGTCAGAATGTCAAAGTCATAAACAAACTTATAGGACTTGGTATGCCCGTCAGAGGCTAGTTATACAAGGCGTCGTTGATCTCCAACCTGATTTGATCAACAACGCCACAATTTATTATAAATTTGGTACCGCTTTTTCAGTACGCTCAACTCTACAAGCACCAAAATGAACAACTTCATAGGAATGCCCTGATGCTCTTATCGCTTTAAAAACATCTGAAAGATGACATTTATGCTTTTTATCCGTTATAAACGCAATATCTACATCTTCACTCATGCGGGAGCGTTGATGTCCTTTCAGCATAGATTCAGTATTCTCATGATGGTACAAAGCATAGTTTTTTACTTTTTCGCCTGCTACGACACCATCTTTCTTATATACAGCAAATTGTTCCATTTCTGTTCTAATAGCCGCCATTGATGTATTTCGGCTACTAGCTAATAGTTCTAAGTCCGAATCGCTAATCCCTAGCTGACAACTCAGCCCTTGAAGAGCTTCCTCTGGTCTTTTGCTTACTTCAGTAATAACACTTGCACCTTTGGTGAAATTTTTATCTTCTGTATAAAAATCAACTCTTAACCCCTGAGGAACATTAGTCCATCCATCTCCAACCTGTCGACGAAATAGTGTTGCTGAGCTTTCAAACTCTTTCCAGCCACCATGACTCATAATTACTAATTGTCTTGCTGTACCGCTTCGACTAATTGTAACACCTCCAAGCTCAAATACACTAGGTAAATTATTAATACGATTAATTTGTTTGGCAAGTTCGGACGTTTTTACATCTTTTTTATCCAAACCATAAGAACCCACTACATTATTAATGCTTGATACGTTGCCTAGTGGCATAACACCCTCTTTCATGGAAAATATGTTTTATATAAAGAATAGATACTGCATATAAAGAAAAAAAAACAGTAAAATATAATAAAACTTTAGATTGTGATGCTTGGCTTTGTTGAGTAAATCGGCTTTGTTTCCTAAATCAGGGAACTAAATCACCAACCTACGATCTGAGCAGCTAAGTTCACTCAAATACTTAGACTAATGGCCAAGCCTCGCTATAAAACAACTAACTGGAAGCAGTATAACCAAGCTTTAATCAATCGTGGTTCGCTGACATTTTGGATTGATGAAGATGCAATCCAACACTGGAAACAGCTCAAGCAAGGTAACCGTGGAAGACCTCGTTTGTTTAGTGACTTAGCCATTACGACTGCTCTTATGGTCAAACGAGTATTTTCAATGCCGTTGAGGGGGCTGCAAGGATTCATTAACTCTATTTTCAAGCTCGCTCAACTGCCGTTGTTATGCCCTCATTATTCATGCATTAGTAAGTGAGCAAAAACGGTTAACGTTGTATTCAAAACAAAGACGAGAGGAACAATCCAGCACCTAGCCATTGATGCTACAGGGCTAAAGGTCTACGGTGAAGGCGAGTGGAAAGTCAAAAAGCATGGCACTGACGGGAAGCGTCGAGTCTGGCGCAAGCTACATTTAGCGGTCAATTTATGGTCATATCAATAATTTGTTCTTTGAGACTGGGCTTATATGCCTCATATGCATAATCAAGCGGAAAAGAACGCTTGCATTCTATACAACGAAATCGCTGAAAACCCGTTACACCTTTACCGTGCTTACGAACATGTTCAGTTTGATTGCAAAATCGACATTGAACTTGAATAGTAGCCATAACTTCTTATTTGAGGGTTAAAGGGCAACCATTTTAACACGAGTTCTCCATGTTGGAGTCACGACCCGATTCTGAGCCTAGGCTGACTTTTTTGCAACAAAGCCCTTTATTATTTT
>NZ_AFWF01000070.1 GCF_000222605.1 Vibrio ichthyoenteri ATCC 700023
GCTACGTAAATAGGATGAAATTTGGATTCATCGCCACCTAAAGGAATAAAAAATGAAAAATGCCATTCAAGGCGCACAAATGCTGTTCGTTGCATTTGGTGCCCTGGTTCTGGTTCCGTTGCTGACGGGGTTAGATCCTAGTGTTGCTCTCTTCGGTGCTGGTATTGGTACCCTTATTTTCCAAGTTGTTACCCGTCGTTCTGTTCCTATCTTCCTTGCTTCTTCTTTCGCTTTTATCGCTCCAATTTTATACGGTGTTCAAGCTTGGGGTATTCCTGCGACCATGGGTGGCTTAATGGTGGCTGGCCTAGTGTATGTCGCATTGGGCGCTCTAATTAAAGTTCGTGGCGTTGGTATTGTGCACAAATTGCTACCACCGGTTGTGGTTGGCCCTGTCATCATGGTGATTGGTCTTGGCCTAGCGCCAAACGCGGTGAATATGGCTCTTGGTCGCGGTGGTGATGGTACGCAAATCATCGATGCCGATGTCGCATTGATCATTTCAGCCGCTTCTTTGATCACCACTATTGGTATTAGCGTGTTTAGCCGTGGCTTCCTAAAACTGATGCCTATTCTTGGCGGTATCGTTGTAGGTTATGCACTGAGTTTGTTCTACGGTATTGTCGACTTTACACCAGTGCATCAAGCAGCATGGTTTGCACTACCAGCCTTTGTCATGCCAGAGTTCAACATTAATGCGATTCTATTTATGATTCCGGTCGCGATCGCTCCAGCGGTTGAGCACGTTGGCGACATGCTGGCAATCTCAAACGTAACCGGTAAAGATTACCTGAAAAAGCCAGGCCTACACCGCACTATTGCGGGCGACGGCTTAGCAACAATCGCAGCCTCAATGGTTGGCGCGCCACCAAACACTACTTACTCCGAAGTAACCGGTGCGGTGATGCTAACCAAATCATTCAACCCAGTGATCATGACTTGGACTGCTATCACAGCGATTACGTTATCACTGGTCGGTAAGTTGGGTGCGGTTCTACAAACCATCCCAATGCCGGTTATGGGTGGTATCATGATTCTACTGTTCGGTTCAATTGCAACCGTGGGCCTGAATACTCTGATCAAAAATAACGTTGACCTACACAAGTCACGTAACCTTGTGATCGTGGCAATCACACTGGTATTTGGTATCGGTGGCATGGCATTCGGCATTGGCGACTTCAGCCTACAAGGCATCAGCCTATGTGGTATCGTCGCAATCGTACTAAACCTTGTACTGCCTAAAGATCTAGGTGAAAACCACGTCGTGGATAACGCACAGATCGAGAAGTAAGAGCCACTAGAATCGAGAAATCGAAAATATTGAAGCGAGAACGCTTCGCTCGAGACAGCAAAAAGGGGTGACGATAATCGTCACCCCTTTTTATTGCGTAAGAATTTCTTGGTTCTCAAATCTCAGCTCTTAATTCTTGCTTTTGACTTTTTGCTTCTTGCTTTTGACTTTTTGCTTCTCGCTTCTCGATTCTTACTTCTCAATTCTCGTTTCTTATTTCTCGTTTCTTATTTCTCAATTCTCACTGCTCAAAGGCACAACTCGACAAATTCTCCACGAGTTAGCATAGCAAGATCCTTTGGCGCGATTTCGATTTCTAGACCACGGCGACCAGCACTGACAAACATGGTATCAAGATCCAGTGCGCTGTGATGAATGAATGTCGGCAAGGCTTTCTTTTGCCCTAGTGGGCTAATCCCACCAACCACATAACCGGTGGTTTTTTGGGCGATATCGGGGTTGGCCATTTCAGCCTTTTTTCCTTTGACCGCTTTTGCTGCCAATTTCAAATTGAGCTTTTGTTCTACCGGTATCACAGCAACCGCTAAATTTTTTGCTTCACCATTAAGGCAAAACAATAACGTTTTAAACACCTCTTTGGGATCGTTACCCAGCGCTTCTACCGCTTCTAAGCCGAAGCTTTCCGCTCGTGGGTCATGTTCATATTGATGAATGGTGTGTGCGATTTTTTTCTTTTTCGCCGCATTAATTGCAGGTGTCATAGCGATTCCTAACACTGATCAGGATAAACCACTGCTCAACGAATGAAGCACGCGTTGGCAATAACTTATAGTGATAAGTGGCGTTGAGTTGTAAGTTTATCGTTGCCGTTACGCTTTATCGTAACCGTCATTTGTCGCCATAAATTGGCAATAAAAAACGACGCTCAATGAGCGCCGTTTTAGTTAAATCGATCTGCCAAAAACAGTCAATAGGTGTTTGGGACAAACACTCTACTTGTAAACGATCTCGCCTTTAGGCGCGAATTTGTTTACATCAACAGGGCTGTTTGCTTCTAGGAATTCTTTTAGAACTTCAGCATCGACAAAGCCTGTGTTTACGTAACCTGGGTGATCAGACACTTTAGGGTAACCGTCGCCACCAGCTGCGTTGTAGCTTGGCACTGTGAAACGGTATGTTTTTTCCAGATCAACCGCTTTACCGCCCAGTTTCACGTCAGACACTTTGCCGTCAGCAACTGTCATTGACACACCGTAGAACTGTACGTATGCGCCTGAATCCACTGGCTTAGTACCCACTACGTTCAAGTAATCGAGAACTTCTTTACCTGACATATCGATGTAAGTCACGATGTTGCCAAATGGCTGAACCGTTAGCACGTCTTTGTAAGTTACGTTGCCAGCAGCAATAGAATCACGCACACCACCAGAGTTCATTACGGCGAAATCCGCTTTTGCACGTTCCATGTGAGAAGCGGCAATTAGACGACCTAGGTTAGTTTGTTCGAAACGTACCACATTACGGTCACCTTCTAGCTTACCGTTGGTTTCCGCGATCTGAACATTTAGCTTGTCTTGACCTTGCTCTTGGTACGGACGTAGGAACTCTAGTAGCGCTTCATCTTTCGTGATTTCATCTTCGATGAAGACACGCTTGCTCTCACCATCCACCTTGATTTTCTTCTTCAAGTTTACTGGGATCAGATCGTAGCTCATCATGTTCAATTCGCCGTTACGGAATTCGTAATCAGCACGACCTACGTATTTGCCCCACTCGTGTGCTTGAACAACGTAAGTGCCATTTTGTACATCAGGCTTACACTCATCCGACGGTTGGAAGTTTTTCTTCATTACGTTTGGCGCTTCCATACACACTGGCTCTTGTGAGTGACCACCCACGATCATATCTAGTGAGCCTTCATCAAGGTAGCGAGCCAATGCCACGTCACCCGGAGCATTAATGCCACGGTTGCCATCTTCATAGTGACCCATGTGCGTCACAGCAAAAATAAGATCCGGCTTTTCTGTTTGCTCCAGCTCAGCGATCAGTGCTTTTGCTTCTGCTTTAGGATCGCGGAATTCAAGACCACCGATGTATTCTGGGTTACCAATCTTCTGCGTATCTTCAGTGGTTAAACCGATAACCGCAATTTTGATACCTTGCTTGTTGAACATCTGGTAAGCCTGGAACATACGTTCGCCAGTCTTTTTATCGTAGATATTGGCAGAAAGCATTGGGAAATTCGCCCATTCTTCCTGTTTGAAAAGAACCTCTAATGGGTTATCAAACTCGTGGTTACCCAATGCCATTGCATCGTAACCAATTTTGTTCATACCTTTAAAATCAGGTTCTGCATCTTGTAGATCTGACTCTGGAACACCTGTGTTGATGTCGCCACCAGAAAGTAGCAAAACGCTACCGCCATCAGCTTTAACTTCCGCACGTAACTGGTCAATCAACGTTTTACGAGCAGCCATGCCGTACTCGCCATATTTGTTCTCCCAGAAACGACCATGGTTGTCGTTCGTGTGTAGAACTGTCAATTTATACGTTTTGTCCGCTTCCCACTCTTGTTGAGGAGCTGTTGCACAGCCAGCTAGCGTTGCAAGGATCGCTGCACTAAGTGCTGTTTTTACAATCAGGCGTTGCTTCATTGTCATACCTTTGAACTTATTAGAACCCACTGCCAATTTGCTACTTTGAATGTTATGCATGGTGTTTAACACTGCATATTTTAGGATTATCAGTAGCAAAACTTGATGTAGTTTAAATTAACCGTTCCAAGTGAACATACCATTTTCATATTTATGCCATAGCGATCACTAATATTTGATATTAAAAGTGCAACAAGCATAACTGCTTACATCCGATTGAATAAAAGATCACAAGCAAACGATTAACCGATAACCAGCCTAACTTTTTCGAAATATGTGTCTGCTCATCTTTTCGACACGAGGCTCAGCATATCGTATTCAGTTTGCCAAATTAGAGACAAAAAAAAGCTGCACTAGGCAGCTTTTTTACATCAATAATGACGATTACTTGATATCGATATGCGCAAAGCTCTTAATCAAGTCATCCAGATCTTTCATCTGTTTTAGGAACGGTTCAAGCTTATCGAGTGGCAATGCTGAAGGACCATCACAACGAGCTTGATCTGGGTTTGGATGCGCTTCAATAAATAGACCCGCAATACCCGTAGCCAAACCAGCTTTCGCCAGTTCAACGGTTTGCTCACGACGACCACCAGAAGCAGCGCCCGATGGGTCACGCATCTGTAGTGAGTGTGTTACGTCAAAAATAATTGGGCTGCCGTTTGATGCTTTTTTCATTACGCCAAAACCAAGCATATCAACAACGAGGTTGTCGTAGCCCATGCATGAACCGCGTTCACACAAAATAATCTTGTCATTACCACATTCAGCAAACTTATCAACGATGTTACCCACTTGATTTGGGCTCATAAATTGAGGTTTCTTAACGTTGATTACTGCACCCGTTTTTGCCATAGCTTCAACCAGATCAGTTTGACGCGCAAGGAATGCTGGTAGCTGAATAACATCAACAACATCAGCCACAGGCTGTGCTTGTGCTTCAGTATGAACATCAGTGATGATTTTCACGCCAAAAGTATCTTTAAGCTCTTGGAAAATCTTCATACCTTCTTCTAGGCCAGGGCCACGGTATGAATGAACAGAGCTACGGTTTGCTTTATCAAAAGACGCTTTAAATACGTAAGGAATACCTAACTTGTCGGTTACTTTTACGTAATGCTCACAAATCTGCATCGCAAGATCGCGAGATTCTAGAACGTTCATACCAGCAAACAAAGTAAACGGTTTGTCGTTAGCAACAGGAATATCACCAACGCGAACGATTTTCTGTTCCATTTTTTTCTCTCTATTTCAACGTTTTACGCCAGCATTGATTGCTGGACTTAGTGTAAGGTAACTTGAGTTTGACTCATCGCATGCATTTGATTTTTCAACAAATCCGCCGCCGGGTCATCAGGACACTGATCAATAAAGTATTGATAATCCGTCAAGGCCATTTTATGACAGTCTAGCTGCTGATAGATAAAGCCGCGATCGCGAATTTCGTAAGGATCGTCTGGCACAAAGCTCAGCGCCAAGTCAGTACAGTGCAGCGCTAACGAATATTTCTCTTCACGCAGCAATGCACTTTTGATTAGCGCCAGCCAACGGCCAATCACTGTCGGATGGTCAGCAATCTCAAGATGTTTTGATTCTAATTGGGCAAACGGGCCTCGATGGCCAACTAACCATGCACGTAAAGTATGCTCTGAAACGTATTCACCGTTAAATGGATTAACATAAAGCGGTTTTTGTCCCGGCCATTGCAAGGTGAGTAAAAATTGGGTTGGAAAGGTAATACCATTGATAGGAAAGCCGAGCTTTTTACCGATATACAACATCACCGCGCCTAGGCTTACCGGGATGCCTTTACGACGCTCTAGTACTTTATCAACAAACGCGTTGGCCGAATCAAAGTAGGCTTCAACATCACCTTGAAAACCCCAATCGAAGTAAAATAAGCGCAAGAAGGCTTCAAATCGTTGTTGCTCATTGCTTTCATGCACTAAGGCAAGTTCCGCCTCAGCAACTAAACGTTGCAGTTCTACATTAACCCAATCAACTTGCGTGTCTGGATTGATCGCGTGGTTCAGTACTAAAGCACCTTCAATCAGCTCAAGTACATCAAAGTCTTCATCAAACAAAGGTTGCATGTCGGTACTCATTTAGAACAACAATGGAGTTTTGGTGATCGCCACTTTGCCCGCCATCAATAACCAGCCAAGTGCACCAAAGAAAGCGAACACACGTAACCAGTTGTTTTTTGCCAACTTAAGGGCAAAGAAACCCAAAGCAATATAAGCCAAAACGCAGGTCATTTTAGACGGTAACCATGGCGCTGCCGACCAAGGGATAAAACCAATGATAAGCGCGGCACCAGAGATCAGTAGTGCGGTATCGACAATGTGAGGAAATACCTTAAGAAATTTCTTCTCACGCAGGGGGGAGTTTGCCATTAATAATGCAAAGCGTACCGACAACAATGTGGCACTGAGGGCAATAGTTAATAGATGAAAATGCTTCAAACCTTCGTACATGAGATGCTCTCTTATAGTTATTTTACAAAACGACCCAGAGTTACCCTATCGTTGTGACCATAATCTTGATGAGTTTCGACTTGTTGATAGCCATACTCTTCAAAAATTTCTCTTACTGCTTTACCTTGCTCAAATCCATGCTCAAACAACAACCATCCTTGATCACACAAGTAATCGCGTGCGGCGGTGATGATATGGCGTATATCCGCCAAACCGTTATCAGCAGCCACCAGCGCACTAAGCGGTTCAAAACGCACATCGCCTTGAGCTAAATGCGGGTCATTTTCTTCAATATACGGAGGATTAGACACAATTACAGCAAACTGCGTACCAACTTTAAGCGGCTCAAACCAACTTCCCGCCAAAAAGGTCGCGTTAGGAATCGCTAATCGCTTGCCATTATTGGTGGCAAGTTGCTGAGCTTCTGCCATCAAATCGATGCCAACAATGTTACGTTGCGGCAATTCAGACGCCAGCGCCAATGCAATCGCCCCAGTACCGGTGCCCAAATCCAATATATCACCATCGATTTCAAGTGCTTTATCGAGCGCAAGTTCAACCAAACGTTCGGTATCAGGACGAGGGATTAAGGTGGTAGGGGAAACTTGGAGAGGCAAAGACCAAAACTCACGCTCACCAATAATATACGCCACCGGTTCGCCGTTTATGCGGCGAGCAAGCAAGGCTTCAAATGGCGCAAGTTCTTGTTGGTTCAGCTCTTTTTCAGGCCACGTCATTAGAAATGAGCGAGGCTTTTCTAGCGCATGGCAGAGCAATACCGCGGCATCAAGAGACGGCGATTCACTGCCGCTCTCTTGAAGTTGCTGTACGGCGCGCTTTAGTGTGTTTTCAACACTGTTTGGTGCCGTCATCAAATTAGTGGTTCTCTGCTAGAGCCGCAAGCTGATCCGCTTGGTACTCTTGGATCACAGGATCGATCAAGCTTGCTAGATCACCTTCCATTACTTCGTTTAGACGGTAGATGGTTAAGTTAATACGGTGATCAGAAACGCGACCTTGTGGGTAGTTATAAGTACGGATACGGTCACTACGGTCACCTGAACCTAGCAAGTTACGACGGGTATCAGACACTTCTGCCGCACGGCGAGCTTGTTCAGCTTGCACGATACGCGCAGCAAGAACCTGCATCGCTTTCGCTTTGTTCTTATGCTGAGAACGTTCATCCTGACACTCAACCACAGTACCGGTTGGTAAGTGGGTAATACGGATTGCAGAATCCGTGGTGTTGACGTGCTGACCACCCGCGCCTGATGCACGGAAAGTATCAATTTTCAGGTCTGCTGCTTTGATTTCTGGTAAATCCGCTTCTGGAATTTCAGCCATTACTGCAACCGTACACGCCGACGTATGCACACGACCTTGAGATTCAGTTTCAGGTACACGTTGTACACGGTGACCGCCTGACTCAAACTTCAATACACCGTAAGCGCCATCGCCGCTCACTTTAGCGATCATCTCTTTGTAACCGCCCTGCTCTGATTCGTTGCTGCTCATCACTTCAACGCGCCAGCCTTTTTTCTCAGCGAACTTCGAGTACATACGGAAAAGGTTACCAGCAAAGATACCCGCTTCGTCACCACCCGCGCCCGCACGGATTTCTAGGAAACAGTTACGATCGTCGTTTGGATCTTTTGGCAGTAGCAAAATTTGCAGCTCATCGTTCAAACGCTCGATGCTTTCTTTTGCGTCTTTAATTTCTTCCTGAGCCATTTCACGCATTTCTGCGTCATCTTCTTTCGCCATCTCTTCTGCTGCTTCAAGATCTTCTTGAGCTTGCTGATAAGCTTGGAAGCACTTCGTCACTTCTTCAAGTTGCGAATACTCTTTAGACAATGCGCGGAATTTGTTCTGATCACCGATCACACCAGGATCACCTAGCAGGTGTTGTACTTCTTCGTAACGTTCTACTAGCGTTTCTAGCTTAGTCAGAATTGAGGCTTTCATATTTTATTAACTCAGGTTCTAGTTATAGCGGGTCATCAAGACCCAAACTTTGTCTAATAATGGCAAGCCGTGCTGGCTCACCTTGCTCTGCAGCGCTTTGTAGTGCGCGAGTCGGTGTATGAATCAAGCGGTTGGTTAGCTTATTACTAAGCTCAATCAACACACTTTCCGGATCGCCACCCGCCTGCAAAGCATGAATACTACGCGCCAACAATTCTTGACGAATCTCATTGGCACTCGTGCGATAGTCTCGAATACTGTCAACACCTTGCAAAGAACGCAACCAAGACATGAACGCGGCGCTCTCTTCACTGACAATCGCTTCCGCTTGAATGGCTTCAACTTTACGTTGTTCCATGTTGCTGTCTACGATCGACTGCAAGTCATCAACAGTATATAAATAGGCGTCATCGAGTTCGCCCACTTGGGACTCGATATCACGTGGTACCGCTATATCAACAAACAACATCGGTTGATTACGGCGCGCTTTCAGGGCGCTTTCCACCATACCTTTACCAATAATCGGTAATGGGCTTGCGGTTGAACTGATGACAATATCAGCCCGAGCAAGGTGATCGGGAATTTCAGGCAAGCTGATCACTTCCGCACCAAACTCTTCCGCTAACGTCAACGCGCGCTCACGAGTACGGTTGGCGACAATAATTTTAGTACAACCGTTACCGGCTAAGTGCTTGGCCACCAATTCAATTGTTTCGCCAGCGCCAACCAATAAAACCGTCGATTGCTGTAACGACTCAAATATATGCTTGGCTAACGTGCACGCGGCATACGCTACCGAAACGGCATTGCCACCAATGTCGGTTTCAGTCCTAACTCGTTTTGCAACCGAGAAGGTTTTTTGAAACCATTTTTCCATCGCCGCATTAACGGCTTTGTGTTCACGCGAGTCAGAAAATGCTTGTTTAACTTGCCCTAAAATCTGCGGCTCACCTAGTACAAGGGAATCTAATCCGCACGCAACACGCATCAAATGACGAATTGCCGCCTGCTCTTCGTGAATATAGAGGCTGGGTTTTAGCTCTTCTGGGATCACATGGTGGAACTGTGAAAGCCAGTCAATCACCTTGTTCTTAGCCGAAGGTTTAACATCACAATAAACCTCGGTGCGGTTACAAGTTGATACAATAACGCTACCGTTAACAAGCTGATTTTTAGTAAGTTGCTGTAGTGCTCGCGGTAACTTTTCCGGCCCGAAAGCGACTTTTTCGCGCAGTTCTACAGAAGCCGTATTATGATTTATACCGATAGCAAGCAAAGACATGTACTGTGGGTTCTCTGAATCAAGTTATGATCGAACAAGGACGGAATTTTACTTGATGCCCCCCTTGAATAAAAGGGGATCACGAATTTGTTTTTCTAGCTTGCTTAGCAAAAGCTCTCTTTGAGACCGAAAAAACCGAATTACAGCCTGTTTAAAACGGGGGAATTTATTGATCAGTGCTGCATTGTCTTTTTTCTGTTTTAGCCCAAGTAACAACAAGCAAGAGCATGTGCTCTGAACAATGTTATAGTAATCTCTCTATATCGCTCATTTAGGATTAATGTACTGATGTTTCATCGATTATTTTCTCGATCACTGGCTATCGTCACACTGTTGGCGATCCTCGCTGGCTGTAGTTCTGTACAAGATAGCCATACCAGTGTCGAATGGCAGGCTCATCAACAAAGACTTGAACTGGTGAGTGACTATCAAGCGATAGGCAAACTTGGTTACATATCCCCGCAACAAAGAGAGTCGTTAAACTTTCAATGGCAACACAATCCTAAAAGCAATCAATTACGTTTAAGTACCTTCCTAGGTCAAACCGTATTGAATATGCAAAGCAGCCAAGGTAAAGCGACGGTTGAAACCTATGATGATCAATCCTTGACAGATATTAGCGCCGATCGTTTGATCACTCGCCTCACCGGATTGACCATTCCAGTAGAACAACTCAATGATTGGCTATTGGGCAAACCCACCAATGCCAATCATTACACAGTCAATGAAACGCAAACTCTAGCGTCATTAACTAAAACGATCCAAGGGCAAACCTGGCAGCTTGAGTACGTTAGCTATCAAGACGTCTCTTTTTTGGGCTCAACCCTGCCGGTTCCGCATAAACTGAAACTAAAACAAAACGACATCACGATTAATTTAGTGATTGCTAAGTGGACATTGAAGTAATGATTAGTGACACCACACACTGGCCTTCTCCAGCAAAATTAAACCTATTCTTGTACATCACAGGTCGCAGAGCCAATGGCTATCATGAATTGCAAACGCTATTTCAGTTCCTCGATCATAGTGATGAGCTAACGATCACCGCTAACAACACTGGCGAGATCACCCTCACTCCGGCAATTCCAGGCGTTGCACTGCATGACAATTTAATTTGGCGCGCGGCCACTGCCCTACAGCAATTTACCGGTTGCCAATATGGCGCTGACATTCAGTTACAAAAGATTCTGCCGATGGGTGGAGGAATTGGCGGTGGTTCTTCCAATGCGGCCACCGTATTAGTGGCCCTAAACCACCTTTGGCAAACTCAATGCAGCGACGATCAGTTGGCACAAATTGGCTTAAAATTAGGCGCGGACGTTCCTGTTTTTGTCCGTGGTCACGCTGCGTTTGCAGAAGGTGTGGGTGAAGAAATCATTGCCGTTGAGCCGGAAGAAAAATGGTATCTGGTTGTTAGACCAAATGTCGCAATTGCTACTGTGGATATTTTTACCCACCCGGATCTAACGCGAGACACCGAAAAACGGCCATTATCTGAGCTGCTAGAGAACAATTACGAAAACGATTGCGAAAAAATTGTGAGAATGCTGTACCCAGAGGTTGATAAGCAACTTTCATGGCTGCTACAATACGCGCCGTCAAGATTGACCGGTACGGGATCGTGTGTTTTTGCTGAATTTATTCGCGAACACGATGCACAACAGGTACTCGAGCAGCTCCCTGACACTGTCTCGGCCTTTGTAGCGAAAGGGAATAACGTTTCGCCACTTTACCAGACACTGGCTAACTACCGTTTAGCCCACAATCTATTTATTTAAATACTGGACGCAACCCCGAGGTTTCCACCGTGCCTGATATGAAGCTATTTGCTGGTAACGCTACACCTGTACTAGCCCAACGCATTGCTGATCGTCTATACATCTCTCTTGGTGACGCTACTGTTTCTCGTTTTTCTGATGGCGAAGTCGCTGTTCAAATCAACGAAAACGTACGTGGTAGTGATGTATTCATCATTCAATCTACCTGTGCACCAACCAACGACAACTTAATGGAACTTGTCGTTATGATTGATGCGATGCGCCGCGCTTCTGCTGGCCGTATTACAGCAGTTATCCCTTACTTTGGTTACGCTCGCCAAGACCGTCGTGTACGTTCTTCTCGTGTGCCTATCACTGCGAAAGTTGTGGCTGACTTCCTTTCTAACGTTGGTGTTGACCGCGTTCTTACTATCGACCTACACGCAGAGCAAATTCAAGGCTTCTTCGATGTACCTGTAGACAACATCTTCGGTACACCGGTATTGCTTGAAGACATGCAAACTCGTGGTCTAGATAACCCTGTTGTGGTTTCTCCAGACCTAGGTGGCGTAGTACGCGCTCGTGCAACCGCTAAAGCGCTTGGCGATATCGACATCGCTATCGTTGATAAACGTCGTCCACGTGCAAACGTTTCAGAAGTAATGAACCTTATCGGTGACGTTGAAGGTCGCGACTGTGTGATCGTTGATGACATGATCGATACTGGTGGTACGTTATGTAAAGCTGCTGAAGCTTTGAAAGAGCGCGGTGCTAAGCGTGTATTCGCTTACGCAACTCACGCTGTTTTCTCTGGCAACGCGGCAGAAAACATCAAGAACTCGGTTCTAGACCAAGTGATCGTTACTGACTCAATCACTCTGTCTAAAGAGATGGAAGCGACTGGCAAAGTAACCACTCTTAGCCTATCTCGCATGCTTGCTGAAGCGATTCGTCGTATTAGCAACGAAGAGTCAATCTCTGCAATGTTTAACTAATCTATTTAGATTAGAACGAATTTGAAAACACCCCTTTATGGGGTGTTTTTTTATAGCTATACCTTAATAACGTTAAACTATCCTCTAGCCGATTCCATTTGCGCATAGATGGACGCTGTGATGAGGTTTATGAACGCCTATCAACACCAAGGCAACATCACGCAAAATCGTGATAGACGATTGGATTCTATTCCCCAGTATTGACACCTCGCCCCAGTTGGGATTTGTGTGCTATCATACTGCGCTTTTTGATATTCCAGAGAGATCCCAACCTTGACTCAACAGATCAAACTTCTTGTCGGACTGGCTAACCCTGGCCCTGAATACGCTAAGACTCGCCATAATGCGGGCGCTTGGGTAGTGGAAGAGTTAGCTCGCGTTCATAACGTCACGCTAAAGAATGAGCCAAAGTTCTTTGGTCTAACTGGACGCATCATGGTAAATGGTGAAGATCTTCGTCTTTTGATCCCCACCACTTTTATGAACTTATCTGGCAAAGCGATAGCGCCGCTGGCTAAATTCTACCAAATTAAACCAGAAGAGATCATGGTCGCTCACGACGAGCTAGACTTACCTCCTGGCGTGGCTAAATTTAAAAAAGGCGGTGGTCACGGTGGTCATAATGGCCTGCGTGATACCATCAGCAAATTAGCCAACAATAAAGATTTTTATCGTCTACGGATCGGCATTGGCCATCCTGGACACAAAGATAAAGTGGCAGGTTATGTGTTAGGTAAAGCTCCCGCTAAAGAGCAAGAGCTCCTTGATGCAGCAGCAGACGAGTCTGTTCGTTGCCTCGACATCTTATTAAAAGATGGCCTAAGCAAAGCACAAAATCGCTTACACACGTTCAAAGCTGAATAAGGTTACAATCATGGGTTTTAAATGCGGCATCGTTGGTCTACCAAACGTTGGTAAATCAACTCTGTTCAATGCACTAACGAAAGCGGGTATCGAAGCAGCAAACTTCCCGTTCTGTACAATCGAGCCAAACACAGGTGTGGTACCAGTACCAGATCTACGTCTTGATGCGTTATCTAAAATTGTGAACCCACAGCGCGTACTGCCGACGACAATGGAATTCGTAGACATCGCAGGCCTAGTTGCGGGTGCATCAAAAGGTGAAGGCCTAGGAAACAAATTCCTAGCAAACATCCGTGAAACAGATGCGATCGGTCACGTTGTTCGTTGTTTTGAAAACGAGAACATTATCCACGTAGCGGGTAAAGTATCTCCTATCGAAGATATCGAAGTGATCAACCTTGAGTTGGCACTGGCTGACCTAGATTCTTGTGAACGCGCGATTCAGCGTAACGCGAAGAAAGCAAAAGGCGGCGACAAAGACGCTAAGTTTGAAATCACTGTACTAGAAAAATTACTACCAGTATTAACTGAAGGTGGTATGGCACGTACTGTTGAGCTTGCTAAAGAAGAGTTGTTGGCGGTTGATTACCTTAAC
Organism: Vibrio ichthyoenteri ATCC 700023; assembly: GCF_000222605.1. Taxonomy (GTDB): domain Bacteria; phylum Pseudomonadota; class Gammaproteobacteria; order Enterobacterales; family Vibrionaceae; genus Vibrio; species Vibrio ichthyoenteri. The sequence goes on from NZ_AFWF01000070.1 coordinate 13,842, forward strand.
TTCCTAACTCTAAAGCCAACCATGTACATTGCTAACGTGAATGAAGATGGTTTCGAAAACAACCCTTACCTAGACGCTGTATGCGAATACGCAGCTAAAGAGAACAACGTTGTTGTTGCTGTTTGTGCGGCGATTGAGTCAGAAATGGCTGAACTAGAAGATGAAGAACGTGAAGAGTTCCTTGCTGATATGGGCATTGAAGAGCCAGGTCTAAACCGCGTGATCCGCGCAGGTTACGAACTGCTTGAACTGCACACTTACTTCACAGCTGGCGTAAAAGAAGTTCGTGCATGGACTATCCCTGTTGGCGCAACAGCACCAAAAGCAGCGGGCAAGATCCACACTGACTTCGAAAAAGGCTTTATCCGTGCTGAAGTAGTTGGTTACGACGACTTTATCCAATTCAACGGTGAAAGCGGCGCGAAAGACGCAGGTAAATGGCGTCTTGAAGGTAAAGAATACATCGTTAAAGATGGCGATGTAGTTCACTTCCGTTTTAACGTTTAATCATTTGCGCGTTTTTTGCCCAAGTTATTGACTTTAAAAGCCAGCACGATTGCTGGCTTTTTTTATATCCCGATCAAAGCCGCCTTTTAATTTCAATAGCTGCCGTCAATTTTTTACCAGTTTTAGATCATTAACGCGCCTCTTTGTTTAAAAAGGAACCGAACGATTCATTTATCCAAATTTCTTCGAAAAAACTGTTGACGGTTCTCGCTCAGATACGCATAATGCGCCCCGTTCCCAACGAGACAGCAACAAATCGAAAGGAGCGGAAAACATGGTAATGGCTACTTAGCTCAGCTGGTTAGAGCACATCACTCATAATGATGGGGTCACAGGTTC
>NZ_AFWF01000069.1 GCF_000222605.1 Vibrio ichthyoenteri ATCC 700023
GGTCACAAATTAGACGAAGTAATGGAGATCTCCGATCGCATTACCGTTATCCGTGATGGCCGCACCATTGGCACTTATCAAGCGGACGAAGTTGACAGCGATGAGTTGGCATTTTTAATGACAGGCCAGCGCTTTGAATTCTCGCCTTTAGCACCCTATCAGCAGCAAGGTGATGTGAAGCTGGAGGTTAAAAACCTGACCAAACAAGGGCAATTTAACGACGTATCATTGTTAGTTCGTGCCGGGGAAATTGTGTCGATTACGGGGCTACTTGGTGCGGGTCGTACTGAACTTTGTATGGCGCTGTTTGGCATGAGTCAGCCTGACAGTGGTGACATTCTGATCAATGGCAAAGTCACCTCGTTTAACTCCAATGGTGATGCGATTGCTCAAGGTATTGGCTACGTCTCAGAAGACCGTATGTCGACTGGGCTGGTGATGGAGCAGTCCATTCAAGACAACATTACTGCTTCGGTTCTAAAACGTTTACAAAAGCCATCGGGCGTACTGGATCATTTGAAAGCCAATAAATTAGTCGCAAAGCTTATCTCTTCACTGGCGATTAAAGTGGCTGATCCCAAACTGCCGGTAACAAGTCTTTCAGGTGGTAATGCACAGCGAATTTCAATTGCCAAGTGGATAGCCGCTGAGCCAGAAGTGCTGATCCTTGATTCACCAACCGTTGGCGTTGATGTGGCCAACAAAGAGGCGATTTACAACATTGCTAAAGATCTCGCCGCAAACGGTATGGCGATCATCATGGTGAGTGATGAAATCCCAGAGGTGTTTTACAACAGTCACCGCGTGATTGTGATGAAAGAAGGACGTTTTACTCATGACTTCCAACCAACTCATTGCTCAGAGCAAGAAATTATGGAGGCCGTCAATGCTTAATCAATCCAAAAGCTTGTTGGCTTCATTTAGCAAGCGTCACGAGTTTTATCTCTCTGTGATGATCGTCTTGATTGTTGCTGTCCTGACAGCGACCTCGCCAGACTTTCTGACCTTAGGTAACATTTTCGATATGTCCATTAGCTCAGCACTGCTAGGCATCATGGCTTGTGGTTTGTTTGTGGTGCTTATCGCGGGCGGAATTGATATCTCATTCCCGGCGACGGCGGCGATTGCTCAGTATGTGGCAGCCACCTACATTCTCAGTATTGGCGGTAACTTTATGATTGCCTTTGGTATTGCAGCGCTGGTGGGCATGCTATTGGGAATGATTAACGCCACTCTCGTTTATAAGCTAAAAGTACCGGCGATCATCATTACCATTTCAACCTTGAACTTGTTCTTCGGTTTGCTGATTTACTTTAGCAATGGTGAATGGTTATACGGCTTCCCTGATTGGTTTATGAATGGTGTTGAGCTGTTTAGCTTCACAGGAAGTGATGGCTATGACTACGGTTTATCACTGCCAATTTTGACTTTGATTGCTATGGTTGCTCTGACCTCATTCTTAATGTCGAAAACGCGCTTGGGTCGCCAGATCTATGCAGTAGGCGGTAACGCAGATGCGGCGAGTCGTATCGGAATTAACCTCTTTGGTATCAATCTGTTTGTTTATGGCTACATGGGCGCTTTGGCGGGTATTGCCTCTGTCGTACAAACACAAATTACCCAATCAGTAGCACCAAATTCGTTAATGGGTTTTGAGTTGACGGTACTGGCGGCTGTGGTGCTTGGTGGCACCAGCATGACGGGAGGGAAAGGCACACTATTTGGCGTGATTCTCGGTGTGATTTTATTGGCAGTGGTGAAAAACGGTTTAACCCTGCTGGGCGTGCCGTCTTATTGGCACACCGTTGTTACGGGTTTAATCATTGTTTGCAGTATCAGTATGACCGCTATTAACGAGAAAAAACAAGCGGCGCAGGGGGCATAATGGAACAGGTTCTAAATAGTTTAAAACTGCCAACAGATAAGAACATTCGATACTTGTTGGTTATTCTAGTCGGTATCCTGGCGGTGATGGGTTTTACCAGCGGTCAGTCCTTTTTCTCTCTTGGCAACTTACAATCAATGTCATCGCAGATGCCGCTATTGGGTTTGCTCGCACTGGCGATGGCCGTGTGTATGCTCACCGGTGGTATTAACCTTTCGATCATCGCAACGACAAACGCATGTGGTCTAGTGATGGCGAGCATCATTACTCAAGCCCCAGATAGCTCAACTATGTTGGTCTTGGCACTGGCGGGTGGTCTAGTTACAGCGGTAGTGATTGGCCTGCTTAATGGGGCGTTAATTGCTTATGTTGGTGTCTCTCCCATCCTTGCCACTCTGGGGATGATGACGCTCATCAATGGCCTGAATGTGCTTATCTCAGGTGGTAGCGTGATTTCAGGTTTTCCTGAAGCACTATTGGTATTAGGTAACGGCTCGTTAATGGGTATTCCAATGCCGCTTATCTTGTTCGTTGGTTTTGCTATTGGTCTGTGGGCTTTGCTTGAGCACACAAGTCTTGGCCGCACTATTTACTTGATGGGCTCGAACGAAAAAGCGACCCGTTTTTCAGGCATTAATACGCAAAAAGCCACTCTGTATGTGTATGTAATTTCGTCACTACTGTGCTGGGCGGCTGCGATTGTGATGATGGCAAAATTTAACTCTGCTAAAGCCGGTTACGGCGAGTCTTATCTGTTGATTGCGATTTTAGCCTCAGTATTAGGCGGTATTAACCCAGATGGTGGCTTTGGTCGTATTGTTGGTATCGGTTTAGCACTGATTGTGCTGCAAACACTAGAAAGTGGTCTTAATTTACTGGGAGTGAGCAGTTATCTCACTATGGCGCTTTGGGGCGGCATCTTGATCCTATTTATCTTCTTACAAAAAAATAAGGCTTAACGGGGAAGAGTATGAGTATTTATTTTATCGGTGTTGACGTAGGCAGTGGCAGCGCGCGAGCGGGTGTTTTCGATGCTCATGGGCGTAAGGTGGGTGAAGCAAAACGCGATACCCAGATGTTTAAGCCTCAAGCGGACTTCGTTGAGCAATCTTCTGACAATATTTGGCAATGTGTGTGTCTGGCGGTTAAAGATGCGGTTTCACAAGCGAACATCGATCCAATTCAAGTCAAGGGTATCGGTTTTGATGCGACGTGTTCGCTGGTGGTTCTGGATCAAAAAGGCCAACCTTTAACGGTCAGCCCGACAGGTCGCAGTGAACAAAATATTGTGATGTGGATGGATCATCGAGCTATCGCACAAGCGGATCGGATTAATAAAACTGAGCATCCTGTATTGGCATATGTTGGCAACCGTATTTCACCAGAAATGCAAACACCAAAGCTGCTATGGCTAAAGCAGAACATGCCAAATACATGGTCGAAAGCGGGTTACTTCTTTGACTTGCCAGATTTCTTAACTTGGAAAGCCACCTACAATGGTAGCCGTTCACTATGTTCAACAGTATGTAAGTGGACATATCTTGGTCATGAAGGCAAATGGGACAAAAGCTTCTTCGAACTGATTGGTTTGGAAGACCTACTGAAAGATGACGCGAAATCGATAGGCGACCGTATTTTGCCAATGGGGCAGCCGGTTGGTCATGGACTAACAAATCATGCTGCTGACGATCTTGGGTTGATGCCAGGTACCGCTGTGGGAACGTCAATCATTGATGCCCACGCAGGTGGTATTGGCGTGCTGGGCGCAGCCGGCATGACTGGCGAAAAAGCGGATTTCAATAAGCGTTTAGCCTTGATTGGCGGCACTTCTTCTTGCCATATGGCGGCCTCAAAAACCGCGCGTTTTATTGATGGCGTATGGGGTGCGTATTACGGCGCAATGATTCCCGGTTACTGGCTTAACGAAGGTGGTCAATCCGCCACAGGTGCATTGATTGATCATATTATTACCTCGCATCCGCTGTATGTTAGTGCCAAAGAGCAGGCTGACAAACTAGGTCAAACTATCTATCAATTGCTCAATGATCGCTTGTTAGAATTGGCGGGTAGCAAAGAGGATATAGCCTTTTTGACTCGTGACATCCATGTATTGCCTTACTTCCATGGTAACCGGTCACCACGTGCTAACGCCCACTTAACTGGTACCATTACCGGCCTAAAAATGTCGAAAACCATTGATGATATGGCGCTGCAATACCTCGCTACACTACAAGGCATTGCTTTAGGTACCCGTCATATTATTGAAGTAATGAACGATTCTGGTTATGAGATTGATACCATCATGGCGTGCGGTGGTGGCACTAAGAACAGCGTGTTCTTGCAAGAACATGCTAACGCGACAGGTTGTATGATTCTCTTACCTGAAGAGAGTGAAGCGGTACTGCTGGGGTCTGCGATGTTGGGCTCTGTCGCCGCGGATTTCTACAGCGATATTCCCGATGCGATGAATGCCATGAGCCGAATCAGTAAGAGTGTAATGCCACAAACCGAGAAGATTAAGCGCTTCTATGACGCTAAGTACCAAATCTTCCACAAAATGTATCAAGATGATGTGGAATATAAACGCTTAATGAAAGCGTTCTAACCCTCAGCTTACTTACGTTCAGGTTTACATGCTCAACTAAAGCCACCAACACTGTTTGGTGGCTTTTTGTATTTTCAACGGTGGCGATTTAACAGCATAAAGGACACCTAGTATCTATACTTTTATCATTAGTAAGCATCAGGGAGAAGCCAGATGTTCAAAAGTATCAGTGCAAGCATGCTCGTTATGTCTTCATTTATCATTTTAGGCGGTTGCTCATCACCGAATCCGTATGGTGATTCTTATGGTTCTGGGGATACTCGTACTGTACAGCAGGTGTACTACGGCACCGTTGTAAAAGCTGAACCTGTGACCATCGATGCCTCAGATTCAACCAACGTTATTGGTACTATTGCTGGTGCCGCCATTGGTGGGATCTTAGGGTCTAAAGTTGGTGGTGGCTCTGGTTCTGATATCGCGGCGATTGGTGGCGGGCTATTGGGCGGTTATGCGGGTAGTGAAGCGGCAGGTGCTGTAGGTGGGCGTAATGGCGTAAACCTCACCATTCAGCTCGAAGATGGCCAGACCATCGCGATTGTACAAGAAGCCAATCCGAATATGATTTTCCAACCTGGCCAAGCGGTGCAGGTGAATGTTGATGGTAGTACCGCAAGGGTAGTGCCGCGTTAACCTAGGCAATAAATTGTCAATGAGAAGGCCTGATCAGAGGCCTTCTTTTCGTATACTTGATAGATAACTGTACCAGTATCTAGAAATACCCAAGGGGAATAAACCTATTTTCTCCCGCAATACAATTGGTCAAAGTGCGGAATGTTTTGCTCCCAGATTGGTGTGTCCTCACCAATAATGGCTTTTAGTTCATCGATAAACAGCTTGGTTTTGATCGGCGCATCACGGTGTGGGTAAACCGCATAAAAAGTGCCAAAGTCCTCAAGTTGTAAATGCGTCATAATGGGCACCAACTTCCCTTCAATAACCTCATTTTCAATCATTTGTGCCGTCACCACGGCAAGCGTGTTACCGGCCACGGCACTTTTTACGATCATCTCGACATCATTCACTTTATAAGCGCTATTGAGCTGAAATTGCTGCGGCACATCTTGCTCATTAAGGTAGTTAAATTTGTCGAGCTGAATGCCAGACGAGGCATAAATCGTCGCGGGTGCGGCTTCAAGTTTAGCTATGCTATCAATCTCACCATATTGCTGAATAAAGTCAGGGGAAGCGACAATCAATAAGCGGCTTCGTGCTATCTTGCGGGACACGAGACTAGAGGATTTCGGTTTGCCAATCCGAAAACCAATATCAAAACCTTCCTGCACAATATCGACCAATTTGTCTTCCAATCTCAGTTCACATTCAATATTCGGGTATTTTCTCTGAAACAGAGAAATCGCATCTTGTACATACTGGCGGCCAAACATCATTGAGCTGGTCAGTCTTAATACGCCTCTCGGTTCTGAGTGATAGTTTTGTGCTAAGCGGTGAGTGTCATTGAGTAGATCTCGCAGTTGATATGCTTGTTTTATCATCTCATTGCCCGCCGCTGTTAGTGATAGAGAGCGCGTGGTTCTATTGAGTAAGCGTACGCCGAGCTCTTCTTCTAAACGAGCAATTTGCTTTGAAATCACCGAACGATCTAGGTTTCGTTGTTCGGCGACATTGGTAAAGGAACCGAGCTCGATAACATCAAGCAAGAGTAATAAACGACTCGAAAAATCCATATACGCCTCACTGCCTTTAAATGGCCGTCATTGTATTTTTTGGTGCAAATTTGGCATCAATATTGTGCTAATAGTAGTGTTTTTCATGGCTAATACAATCGATATAGTAGCGGCACTTACAGAGAAATGGCTCTTTCAGAAAGGCAGACGCTAGAAGTCACTACACTGATATAGCCACGGCTTAATTAATGAGGAAGTTCACAATGAAAAAATTATCAATCACTCAACAAAACGGTATCGCCACTGTTGCTATCAACAACCCACCGGTAAATGTACTGACGATCGATCTAATTAATGAAGTTAACGAGTTTGTACTATCGCTGCAGGATGACCGTGATACTAAGGTTGTGGTGTTTAAATCTTTACATGAATCTTTCTTTTTGGCCCATCTGGATTTGAATGTGATCAATGGCACGCAAGGCGGCCAAGCGGCGTCAATTGAATTTAATCATATGATTGAGAACATTAAAGCGATGAAACAAGTTTCGGTAGCGGTTGTTGATGGTGTTGCTCGTGGGGGCGGCAATGAGTTTGTGATGGCATGTGACCTTGCTTACGGTACTGAAAATGCGGCGTTTGCTCAGCCTGAAATTCACGTCAACATTCCAACTGGCGGTCAAGGCGCAGTGCAATTTGCCAGAAGAATGGGCAAAAACAAAGCACTACAAGCACTGTTGTTAGGTAATGACTTTACGGCACAAGAAGCGGAGCAACGTAACATCATCACCCAATTTGTGCCAAAGGCGGAAATGGATACATTTTTGACTATGACACTGGGTGTGATCAGTGGATTAGAAGTGCGTGATATCGTGATGTACAAAGAGATCATCTCTACATCAATTCAAGATGAAGCCGCAGGCGCGGAGTTAGAACTTCGTTACTTCTTAGAGCGTGCTAAAGAGCAGAAAACCGCCGCGATCATTGCTGCATTTCTAAAAAATGGCGGACAAACTGAGCGAGAAGCGAAAGATATGCCGGGTATCTTTGCCGATACAGCCATTGAACTATCAAAATAACGTTGCGATGGTTTCCGCGTGATAACGGGCCAGTTTTGCTGGCCTGGTTGCCATTTTAGCAATCTTGGAAGGCGTTACGTATTAGCCAATTTGAGTTAAAATTACCGCCTAGCATAACCCAAAGTAATGCTATTGGTTAGGTAATCATAATCGCTCATGGATGGAAAAAATGGCAAAAATTGAATTAATGACAGGCGAACTGGATGCGACACAACAAGCGCAGTTGAGCGCGGGTTTTGAAGCTCACAGTCAGGCCCAATTGGCACCGCCTTATCTTAAAGAGCGTTTTAATTGGACGGTTCAAGACGATGAAGGCAATCTTATTGCCGCTCTCACCGCCGATGTATTGTGGGAATGGCTGTATATCGATGAGCTGTGGGTAGACGAAAGCTGTCGCGGCACAGGTATGGGTAAGCAGTTAATGGCGCAAGCAGAAGCCTACGCAAGAGCGCAGCATTTATCCGGTTTATGGCTATGGACGCAGAGTTGGCAGGCACCAGCCTTTTACCAAAGTTTAGGTTTTGAAGAGTTTACTCGAATGGATAACTTCCCTACAGGGTATAGCCGAATTGGCCTCAGAAAAACGCTGACTGAACTTATCAAATAGATCTTATTGTACCTTTCATTTAACTCAACCAGTCACTTAAACTGAGCATCACTTGTTACAGAGTGATGCTCATCGTTCTAATGTAACCTCTCAATTTTTCTTTGTTTACATTCTATCTTTCCGCCTTGGCTTCCTTTTTGCTTTTTTCACTTTGTCGCTAACTTTAACGATCTGATATATATCGGATTTTTAGCAGTAGCGTTGGAGACTATAGTCAAAATAGCGACTGAATAAGGGCGTCGTATACCAATTTATAAAATATACACACTTGCACGATTGTGCATGTGTGTATATGATTTGCGTCCTTCTTACTTTCTGAGTGTCAAATTTTGGAACCGAAATTAGTTATTGTGTTAAATGAGTTCTTCTATGTTGCGAAAGGTTTGGTGGTGATTATTGCCATTGTGTCGGTGATCACCGGCATCATGCGCGAATACATCCCTCAAGATAAACTTCAAGCAACACTGACCAAGCATGACAAGTGGGGTACCCTGCTTGGGGCTCTATTTGGTATGTTAACGCCATTTTGTAGTGCGGCTGTTGTGCCTGTTACCATGGCAATGGCGTCGATGGGAGCATCTCTAGGGACGGTGATGAGCTTTATCATTTCAGCCCCGTTGTGTAACTTCATCGTATTGGCGATGATTTACGCTGCGTTTGGTCTGAAAATTACGGTGGTTTATTTCTTAATCACCTTTATCGCTGCTGTACTGGGTGGTTGGTTGATTTCGAAATCTCCGTGGAGAAATGAGATCAAGCGCGGCGATGAATTGGAAGACACCAAAGCAAAAGGTTGTAGCAGCAATAGCAGCAACGCGTGTGGTGGCACACCTTCTTCAGCATCAAGAATGCGTAATGCAATGAATGGCGGGTTTGCTTTGTTTAAACGCATCATCCCCTATGTTTTGTTGGGTGCGGCGATCAGTGGATTCTCTGCCGCTTACTTGCCAGCTGACTTGGTTGAGAAATACGTGGGTGGTGATAGTTTTCAATCAATCGTGATTGCTTCTTTGATTGGTATTCCTCTTTATCTACGAATTGAAATGGCAATCCCATTACTTAACGTTTTGATTGCGAAAGGAATGGGTATGGGAGCTGCCCTTGCACTAATTATTGGTGGTACGGGTGCCAGTTTGCCTGAAATCGCGCTAGTATCGGCAGTGTTAAAAAGAAAAGCAGTGATCGCGTTTGTTGGGATTGTGTTGTCGACCGCTATTATTGGTGGGGCAATTTTCCAATACGTTATATAAAGAGGTTACGCCGCCCTAGTTGGGGTGGCGTTCTTAGTTTGGATTGTCATAAGTTTAAACAGTCATATGTTTCAACGGTAATGAGTTTATAAGGTAATCGCCACGATGGACGAAAAGTATATTGATGCATTAAAAGCGTTGTCAGAACCAAATCGCCTAAAGCTGTTTTGGTTGTTTCTTCATGTTGACGAATGCATTGCTGTCGCGGAAGCGATGGATATCATCGGTGACACGCAATACAACGTATCTCGTAATCTTAAAATGCTCTATCGTGCGGGATTACTGAATCACCAAAAACAAGGTAAATGGGTGTTTTATACGCTCAGAGAGCAGGGTGCGCCTCATTGCAAAGCTCTGGTTGATTCGGTGCGCTTTTTACCAAAAGATGATTTTAAAGATGTCACGAAGCGCTGTTTACAACGCTTGTCACTGAGAGTGGATGGCCAATGTGTGGTGGGGCCGGATAGTGAAATATGGCAGCAAAAGCTGAATGAGTGAGGCTTGCTATGAAGACGCTGACCCAATTAGAACTCGACGTTATTCTTGATCAGCACAAACGGTGGTTGGCTAAACAAGGTGGCCATCGAGCAGTATTAAGCCACACAGATTTGAGTTACCTTGATCTGAGTGGGGCCGATTTGCGCTGTGCCAGCTTGATTCGCACTAACTTTAGTGCTGCGACGTTACGCCATACCGATATGAGTGAAGCGGATATCAGCTACGCGATTTTTCGCGATGCAGATCTTCGCTATGCTGTTTTCCAAGACGCTGATTTACGCAATGCAGATATGAATGGCGCGCAAATGCAGTGCGTAGATTTTACCCGGGCTGATTTATATCGTACTGATTTTAGTACCGCGATTTTAAGCGAAGGGGCGTTTGATAAACCAGCACTAAGCGACACCATTATCACCCTGCGTGATGCAAATAGATCGAGCTGTTTTCATACTCAATAACGAGGTTTAAGTTAGTCTACACGGTTTGCTGTTCGCTTATATTGAGTGCCGAGTTAAACTGTCGCTTCGCGGCTGCACATCACTTTTAGTCAACGATTCAAGCTAGCGGATTTTTGCTAGCGATTGGTTTTATCTATTTTCGAGAAAAGACAATGATTGTAGAAAATGTGCTTCCTGAAAATTATGCAGAAATGCTTAATGTTTGGGAAAATTCAGTCCGAGCAACGCACGATTTTATTTCAGAAGACGATATTGCGTTTTTTAAACCCATCATCATTGAGCAAGCATTCCCTGCGGTGACGTTACGATGTGTTAAAAGCGCGGGTGGTTCAATCTTAGGTTTTGTGGGCACCTATGATGCCAAGGTTGAAATGCTATTTGTCTTAAATGAAGCGAGAGGGAAAGGGGTAGGCACGTTGCTGTTGCAATACGCTATCGATCACCTTGCCATTACTCAAGTGGATGTGAATGAGCAAAATCCATTGGCGGTTGGTTTTTATCAGCACATGGGTTTCAAGATTACTTCACGTTCACCGCTTGATGATATGGGGAAACCTTTTCCAATTTTGCACATGACGCGATAAGTCTCGGTTATTCCGTTACCTATTTGTCAGAAGAAGCGCCCAAAGCTAATAACTTTGGGCGTTTCCGTTTATGTGCCCATTCTCTTCTTGAATAGGTTCTGCTCTCTATCCATACGAACAATAAATTTATTTGTTTTTTGGTGATATTTCGATATTCTATAATGCTGCATGAATTTTACCGCACCCGCAGTTGCACCTCGTCAACCTCAAATATTTATAGGTAAAATATGAAGTTTCCAACATCACTTCCTTCGGCTCACCAAACCCTACTTCAGCATATTGTTGATGTATTATCGCAAGATGCTCGTTTTTGTGGCATTGGTGTGAGTGGCTCTTACGCTTCTAATACTATGGATCAGTACAGTGACCTTGACTTAGTTATCGCCATTGACCCCATCCACTATGAAGACGTCATGGCACAACGTTTCCAAATTCTTAACCAATTCGATGATTTGCTAGCTGCGTTTACTGGTGAGCATGTCGGAGAGCCTCGCTTGATCGTTTCTCTATTCGGTGAAGCAGAGATTGTTCATGTCGATTTTAAATTTGTCTCGTTGCCGGATGCCGCTCAGCGCGTCGACAATACCCAAGTCGTGTGGGAAAGAAGCAGTTTGTTGAGCGATGTGTTTAGCACGCAAGCTCCGCATTACCCGCAACCTAACGCACAATGGATTGAAGACCGCATGTGGATTTGGACACATTACGCGGCAACTAAAATCGCGCGTGGTGAGTACTTCGAAACATTAGAATTTCTCTCCTTCTTGCGTTTCAATGTACTGTCGCCTTTGGCTCTGCAACAAGCAGGCTTAACGCCATCTGGTGTGCGCACCATCGAAAAACGTTTGCCTGAATTTGCCGCTAAGTTGGTTAAGACCGTCGCGATGCCAGAGAAGGAGTCGTTGACATTTGCATTAGGCCATTGTGTTAGCTTGTATCTCGAACTGCGGGAAAACGAAGAGGTTGTGATCAACGAACGTGCTCAAGCAGCCTGCGTGAATTATCTTCACAACCTGATGTAATTTATCGAGCTGAGTCAGCTTACTTATGGTGAGTGACTTGGCTTGATTAGGTCTTTCAGTTTTCGTGACTTTCTATCTGAGTTTTTTCAGCGAAAGAAAGTCACCGTTTACCGATCTGATTAATCGTTTGTGGTTAAGCAGCTACCTTGCGTCTTAATCACTTCCTGATACCAGTAAAAGCTCTTTTTGCGCAGTCGCGTCAGATCGCCATTGCCTTCATTATCACGATCAACATGAATGAAACCGTATCGCTTGCTCATTTCAGCGGTTGAGTTGGCGACGAGGTCAATTGGTCCCCACGTGGTGTAACCCATCAACTCAACGCCATCTTCGATCGCTTCGCGGGCTTGTACGAGGTGATCGTTTAAGTAAGCAATGCGGTAATCATCAATAATTTCCCCATCAGCAGTGATTTCATCACGTGCCCCTAAGCCATTTTCAACGATAAATAGTGGTTTTTGGTAACGATCGTGCAAGAAATTGAGCAAAACGCGTAAGCCTTTTGGATCAATTAGCCAGCCCCACTGGCTTTTTTCAAGATATGGATTTGGTACACCAGCAATGATATTGCCGACTTCTTTTTCTTGTTCACGAGCACTGGCACAACCTGATGCGTAGTAACTGAACGAGATAAAATCGACACTAGCGGCGGCAAGCGTTTCTACATCCCCTTGCTCCATTTCGATACCGATATTGTTGTCACGGAAATAACGCAGCATATAGCCAGGATAACGGCCACGGGTTTGTACATCGCCAAAGAACAACCATTGATTATTCTCATGCATGGCAGCAATTACATCGTCAGGATTACAAGTGTGTGGGTAGGCGAGAGCCCCAAGCAACATGTTGCCAATTTTCGCATCAGGGATGATCTCATGGCACAGCTGTACGGTTTGGGCACTGGCAACAAGCTGGTGGTGAATCGCTTGGAAAATTGCTTGTTCAGTCGCATCTTCTTGTAGGCCGACACCGGTGAAAGGTGCATGTAATGACATATTGATTTCGTTAAAGGTCAGCCACAGTTTGACGCTGTCTTTATAGCGCTCAAAAACAGTGCGTGCATAACGAGTGAAGAATTCGATGAGTTTTCGGCTACCCCAACCATTATAGTTTTCTACTAACGCATAGGGCATCTCATAATGTGACAGCGTCACGAATGGTGTGATGTTATGAGCGGCTAATTCGGCAAAAATCTTGTCATAGTATTCTAAGCCGGCTTGGTTTGGTTCAAGTTCATCACCATTGGGAAAGATCCGAGTCCAAGCAATTGAGAGGCGAAGGCAAGTAAAGCCCATCTCTTTGAACAATGCGATATCTTCTGGGTAACGATGATAAAAATCGATGGCGAGATCTTTAATGCCTGCGGTGCGCTCTGCACGAGTTTGGTGAGGGCTTAAAATACCGTTAGGTAGCATGTCTGATGTGGATAGGCCCTTGCCATCGGTAAGGTATGATCCTTCAACTTGGTTAGCCGCGATTGCGCCGCCCCAAAGAAAATCGTGTGGAAACTGAGTATTGGTTGTCATGAGGTGTCCCCGTTTTATGAAAGCGAAAGGTGAGGAAATTTAATTGAGCTTTTGTTCGATGCATTGCGCGTAGCTATTGGCTTTTAAACCATAGATGATTTGCACATGATGCGAATCCACGTGAACGATACCTATCGCGCCGTTATCTTTTAGGGCTTTTTCATTCAAACGTGAGATATCGTAAAGCTCCGGTCTTAATCTTGTCGCACATGCGCCGATTTCTTTTATGTTGGCCATACCCCCAAGCGCTTCGATAATGATACCGACTTCATGTTCAAGGTTAGGATTCACGCGGGTTAAAGCCGTAAAAATTTTGCGTAATGCTGCAAACATCATTTTAGCTCATGGTTATTCTATTTAGATGAGATTATGCGCCGTCGCAAACCAGACGCCAGATGCAGATCGTCAAACAGTGAGCTAGATTCGGCAACGGTATTCTGATCGCTTATCTAACGACCGCGACAGGATGGGAAATTATTTCCCTTACCGCTTGATTAGAGCACTTAATGATATCGATAAAATGATCGATTCAAAGTTCGAATAATTGAGTTAACTATCTGTAATAAAATTCTTTTACTCTCATAATGAGACGCTTTGCTGCGATTAAATAGCGCTGCTCTGAATGAGGTCGGTAACGATTTCAGCGCGCTCCACTAATAAGGATAAGAATGGAAATGCTAAAAACGAAATTGGCGGTGCTAATCGGTTGTTTGTCACTCGGTGTCGCAATTAATGCGAGTGCAGCGGGATTTGAAACCGTTACTCTAGGCAGTAAAGGGGGCATTCAGGACGGCAACCTTACGGCTTTTATGCTCAAGAGCGAACTTGATGAGAACTATGTGTTGCTGGATGCGGGCTCGGTAGTGAACGGCTTAATTGTTTCAGAGCAAAAAGGTGCGTTTGCGGATGTGAAAGTTCCGGAAGATTCAAAGTACACCAAAGTCGGTTATCTGCTTAAAGAAAAGATTAAAGGCTATTTAATTAGTCATGCTCACTTAGATCATGTGGCTGGTATGATCATCAGTTCGCCTGATGACAGCAATAAACCTATTTACGGCTTGGCATCGACGAACGAAGGGTTAATGAATAACTACTTCAACTGGTCGGCATGGCCTAACTTTGGTAACGAAGGTAATGGCTTTAAGCTTAGCAAATACACCTATACCGATTTAACCCAATACCAATGGCAGGCAGTCAAAGGCACGACGATGCAAGTTATGGCCATGCCGCTATCGCATTCTGGTGGAGAATCGACAGCATTTTTGCTGAAAGATACCCAAGGTGACGTATTCGCCTACTTTGGTGATACGGGGCCAGATGCAGTAGAAAAGAGCGATGCACTTAATAAAGTATGGTCAACGTTAACGCCATTCGTTAAACAAGGTCAGCTAAAGGGTATGGTGATTGAAGTGTCGTTTACCAATGAAACGCCAGATAAAGCGTTGTTTGGCCATCTAACACCTAATTGGCTGATGAAAGAGCTAACCGCTTTAGAGTCGATGGCAGGTAAGGGTAGCTTGAAGGATCTTGATGTTGTGGTTAGCCATATTAAATACAGCTTGAAGAAAGGGGAAGACCCACAAGTTGTGATTAAGCGTCAACTTGATGCCGGTAATAAGCTTGGGGTGAACTTCCACTTCCCAATCCAAGGCGATGCGCTCGTCTTCTAAGTTGCAATGCGATGTTTTTATTTTGAGCCCTACCATCTGGTGGGGCTTTTTTATCTATGCAGCGAGGCAAACTTTGGTTGAATAGTGGGACTAAGGCACGGAATGACGTTGGATTTTGTGAAGAAATGGACGTTGTTAAATATTTGCACACACTAGAATGAACCTGATTTACAACATGATAAGGAAGGATTATGTCTGGTTTTGGTCAGCATTTATTAATTGATGGCGCTGAAATTTACTACCAAGAGTCGGGCAATCCTGATGGTCAACCGCTAGTGATGTTGCATGGCGGTTTGGGGAGTAGTGAAGATTTTGATGGGCTATTAGGTTACGTACCGGATGTGTTTAAAATCATCCGAATTGACCTACGTGGTCATGGTCGTTCAACGTTGGGTGAGTTGCCTTTGAGCTACGCCCGCTATCAGCAAGACGTTGAAGCGATACTTGATCATCTGCAAATTTATAAATTTCATCTATTTGGCTTTAGTGATGGCGGCATTGTTGGCTATCGCTTGGCTGCACTCTATGATCACCGTCTGTTAAGTTTAACGACGCTGGGCTCTCAGTGGCGTTTACACCCTGATGACCCTTCAATCGAGCTCTTGCAAGATTTGACGGCAGAAGATTGGCAAGCAGAGTTTGAAGAGCAAGTGGCTCGCTACAATGAGATTAACCCCCAAGCTGATTTTAGTTTGCTTGTTGAAGAGGTGAAAGAACTGTGGTTAGACACATCTGAGAATGGATATCCTAATGAGCAAGTGGATGACATCAACTGCTCGACGTTGATCATT
This sequence comes from Vibrio ichthyoenteri ATCC 700023, assembly GCF_000222605.1. Taxonomy (GTDB): domain Bacteria; phylum Pseudomonadota; class Gammaproteobacteria; order Enterobacterales; family Vibrionaceae; genus Vibrio; species Vibrio ichthyoenteri. The sequence goes on from NZ_AFWF01000069.1 coordinate 15,595, forward strand.
CGTGGCGACAGAGATGACTTATTCTCTCTTTCTGAAGCGATAACGTTAATCAGTCGCGTACCAGATTGTGAGTTTTTTAACGTCCCATTTACCGAACATGAAGCACATAACGAGTACCCTGAAGTGGTCGGTGAAGTGTTGCGTCGTTTTTTACAAATCAATCACTGATTGATTAACCATTAGACATATTGTTTATTTGTTTGTAGGAAAAGCCCCACATGGTTGGGGCTTTTTTGTATGCTTAGTTCCAAATATTTCATGAACTTATCTACATTTAACCTCTTGTGAGTCAATAAAAACGTGCTTTTGTTTTTCATATCGTGACAGAAGATCTCGATTTGACTAAAACCTGTTGTTTTTCTGCAAATAGCCATATCTGAAAACAAAATTTGCCGACTAAAATTAGTTTTCAAAGCTGTGATAACCACAGCGATTTTTGTGGAAGTAGGACATGTTAAAACTTAATGCACTTCAATTAGCAATATCGGTCGGTATCGCAGCGGCGTCTGGCGCTGCATACGCAGATAGCTCAAAAATGGTCAACCCAGAAGCGGGTGTTGTTGTGGGTTACTGGCACAACTGGTGTGATGGCGCTGGTTATAAAGGGGGCAATGCGCCGTGTGTGACACTGGAAGAAGTTGACCCAATGTACAATGTCGTCAACGTTTCATTTATGAAAGTGTTTGACGTTGCGGAAGGCCGTATTCCCACTTTTCGTTTAGATCCAGCTATTGGCCTTTCTGAACAGCAATTTATCGATCAAATCGGTGAACTAAATAAACAAGGTCGTTCGGTACTGATTGCTCTGGGTGGTGCTGATGCACACGTTGAGCTGAAAGCGGGTGATGAGCGTGCTTTTGCTGATGAAATTATTCGTGTCACTAACCGTTATGGCTTTGACGGCCTAGACATCGACCTAGAGCAAGCTGCGGTGACTGCGGCCGACAACCAAACCGTTATTCCTGCTGCGCTGCGTATGGTGAAAGAGCACTACCAAGCACAAGGTAAGAACTTCCTTATTACCATGGCACCTGAATTCCCCTACTTGGTTCAACATGGTAAGTACGTGCCGTACATTGAGAACCTAGAAGGTTATTACGATTGGATCAACCCACAATTCTATAACCAAGGTGGCGATGGTATTTGGATTGATGGTATCGGCTGGATCGCACAAAACAACGATGCGCTGAAAGAAGAATTTATTTACTACATCTCTGACTCATTGGCGAATGGTACACGTGGCTTCCACAAGATCCCAAGCAGCAAGTTGGTGTTTGGTATTCCGTCGAGCATTGATGCTGCAGCGACAGGCTATGTGCAAAATCCACAAGATCTTTATGACGCCTTTGCACGTCTAAGTGAACAAGGGCAACCGCTGCGTGGCGTAATGACTTGGTCAGTTAACTGGGACATGGGCACTAACGCAGCAGGCCAAGCTTACAATGAACAGTTCATCAAAGATTACGGCCCATTTGTCCATGGACAAACACCGCCACCACCGCCAGCAGAAGGCGTGCCTGTTCTTAAAGGTGTTGAGAACGCTCGTGTGCTTCATGGCAGTGCGTTTAATGAACTCGCGGGTGTAACGGCGTCGGATAAAGAAGATGGCGAACTGACCAATACGATCGTGGTTGAGGGTATTGTTGATACAAACCAGATCGGCACTTACGTACTGACTTATCGCGTGCAAGACAGCGATGGTAATGAAACGGTAAAAGCACGCAGTGTGGAAGTTTATAGCCAGAAGCCAGTCTTTAGTGGTGTGTCGGATACGACGGTAATGATTGGCAGTGCGTTTAATCCGCTTACGGGTGTGACGGCAACGGATGCGGAAGATGGAGATCTGACTGACCAAATCCGCGTAACGGGCGATGTAGACACCGCAATCGCTGGTAACTACACACTGAATTACGCAGTCACCGACAATGCAAACCAAACAGTACGTGTTGAGCGCAACGTCGTTGTGAACGATGGCAGTAGCTGTGCGAATGCATGGGATGCCGCGACGACGTATGTTGAAGGTGACCAAGTCTCTCACAATGGTGCTACTTGGGAAGCTGGTTGGTGGACTCGCGGTGATGAGCCGGGAACAACCGGTGAGTGGGGCGTGTGGAAAAAGGTTTCTGACAGCTCATGCGGTGGCGAAATCCCAGATCCAGAATTGGATACTGAAATGAAAGTGACAGGGCTTGCCTCTGAGTATGTTGCAGTGAATGGTACGGTGAACCTATCGTTATCACTGACAGCCAATGAAGCGTTAGATGTGACCGTTATGGCTATCGACAGCACGAACACCGTGGTGAACCAAGCCAAAGTAAATCTAGTGGACTCTAAAGCGATCACTTTTGAGATTTATGATGCACAATCAGGTCGTTACACTCTTGAGGTTACCGGCTCGGCAGCCGATGGTGAAATGGTGGTCTTTAGCCAGTCGTTTTTAGTCAAAGAAGAAGGCACCGTAACCCCACCACCAGGTGATATTCCACCATACCAAGTGGGTACAAATTACCAAGCGGGTGATCGCGTGTTGGGCGCTGATAACGCGGTATATGAATGTAAGCCTTGGCCGACAACAGCATGGTGTGCTAGCGCATCTTACGCGCCAGCAGATAGCTTGTACTGGAAAGAAGCTTGGACGAAGCTGTAACCCCAAACAGCTGAGCTAAGACAAAGCACCACAATTGTGGTGCTTTTTTTATGAGGATAGTGGACAGAACTGCCAATTCTGGCCAAAATTTTCTCGCTTCTCGCTTCTCGCTTCTCGCTTCTCGCTTCTCGCTTCTCGCTTCTCGCTTCTCGCTTCTCGCTTCTCGCTTCTCGCTTCTCGCTTCTCGCTTCTCGCTTCTCGCTTCTAGCGCGTAATCTCCGCGCCTGATGCTTCGTCTGCGTATTGCTCTAACATGCTTTCAAAGCGCTGGTTGCCTTGGAGAGATTCAAAATCTCGCTCAGTAGCAATCAGATCTTTGGTTGATGGGCTTAATTCAATCGCTCGGGTGAGATCATCAATCGCTTGGTCTTCAATGCCTAATCTGGCAAAGGCACAGGCTCGTTGATAAAGCGCGGGTGCGTTGGTCTCATCTAAATCCAGTACGCGGTTACAAATACTCAGTGCCCAGTTGTACTCATTGGCATCCATCGCCGCATCGGCTTTGTAGGTTAGCGCTTCTAAGTCACCCGGGCGAATATGCAAAATCTCATCATAAACAGCAATTTTTTGCTCTGGTGTTTGCATGCTCTGTGCACGAAGCCATAAATTATGAACTTCGTTAATTATCTCAATTTCTTTATTATTTTCGCTGATAATACGGGTCTTGCGTTTTAGATCTCGCTCCAATGCGCTGAATTTTTTCTCATAATCTTGGGCGATGGAATCCAAACGACTTTCTGCCATCTCCTTAGTGTTATGTTTAAATTCACGCAACGACTGCCAACCAATAAAGGCAATCATCGATGCAACCCCCGCGATAATGTAGAAAAAGTAGGTGACGGTGACGTTGGCATAGTTTAGGGATTTATCGGCGACCGCGAGTTCTCGGTCGGTGATTTCAATCACCATACGGCGCTCTAAATCTTGTTGTGACTGGCGCAGAGATTTTATTTCATCAAGGATATATCGCTCCATTAATGGGCGATCAAGGAGGTCGGATTCTGAGTATTTCTCTTCACTGTGTGCAGGCAAGGCAACTGTCGCTAGGACAAGTAATAACAACGAAGTAATTTGGCGCATGTGGCTTCCTTACTGTAAATATAAGTTTTTCTGTCTACCTAAGGTCACGTTTTGGCGCATAGCAATGATTGCTTATGTGGTAAACGCGTTGGCAGTTTGAGTATAGTGTTCTTTTTCACAGTAGCAGATCTACAAGCCACAACGCAAAATTGATTGCTTATGAAAGTGTTCGCCTTGGTCAGCATTATCGTAGGGATTCATTGTGGCAATGTGTTGTAGGTCGCGTATCGCATGCCTTTGAAGAATGAAGTCCTTATTCTTCAAGAGTTCTATTGGCACTCTGATTGATCAAAAAAGCCCCGCAAGAGCAGGGCTTTGAAAGGCAGTGAAATTTGAGCCTTATATGAATCTTATTTTTACACTACTTGCAGAATATCGACCATAGGTAGACGTGCTTTTGGCTTGCCATGGTTGTAGTCAGCGCCGTCTTGGTGGTAACCCATTGAAAGTGCCACTTCACAAACGTAACCATCCAATTCTTCTTTGAATAGTTCACTGATAAGTTCTGAGTCAACGCCTTCCATCGTAGTTGAATCGATACCCAAACGAGCAAGAACGTGCAGAGTGTTACCTAGAGCAAGGTAAGTCTGTGAGCGAGTCCAGTTACCATTGAAGCCATTCTCATCAGTATTCGCTTCAGCAAAACCGTAAGCACCGTTGAGCATTGTGTCGTACATCTCTGCTGGAAGGTGACCCGATGTCACTTCCGCATCCACCACTTTTTTATAAAGATCTTTGGTGTAGTTCGGGTTGTAAGCGAACAAGATGGTGTGCGATGCATTCTTAGCATGCGGCTGGTTGAACTGATGCTTGTTGGCAAACGTGTCATGCAGACGTTGCTTTGCTTCGTCGCTTTCAATCACAATGAATTTCCAAGGCTGTGAGTTGATAGAAGAAGCTGATAAACGAATCGCTTGGTAGATCACCTCAAGATCCGCCGCAGAGATACGTTTTGATGGGTCATAAGCTTTAGCTGTGTAGCGAGATTCTAAGTCAGCGATAATTGGATGAGTCATATTCGTACCCTACTAATCTAAATGTCTTGGCTGATTGCCGTGTTGTTGAGGTGCATTCTAGAGGGATAAAAAGCAAAGAAAAACCATCGCACAATTGAAACATTATCAAAAAAAAATTGATAATAATCTTGATTCAAAATGAAATTGGCCGATATTTAAAGGTGTTAGCCGTCAAGCTATGGGTTCTTAGTTATGGCGAAACACTCGTTATTATCAATCAATGAGGTTAAGTAATTTTTCTGCGGTATTAATAGCCTCTTTGCGGTGAGTAATATTGAGCTTTTGATATAAGTTGCGAATATGTGTTTTGATGGTCGTCGCTGCAACATCCAATTCTTGGGCAATCTGCTCATTACTAAAACCGGAATAGATCAGCCCAAGTACCTGCCATTCACGCAAGGTGAGGGGACTCGTTCGCACGACTTGTGGGATCTCTGGATGATTCACTAATTTTTCAATGAACTCTTCATCAAAATGGATTGAGCGGCAGCGTTGCGTGGTGGAAATCGCCTTGAGTAGATGCTGTGCTCGATGACGTTCTAAATCGTCCATTTCCGATTTGTGGTTAAGTTGCTGCAATAGGGGGCTTAGTTGGCGACCATCGATAATGTATTGGCCTAAGATTCCGGTCTGGTTGGTCAGAATCAACGCATCTTTCACCATCTGTTTGGCGGTGGCTTGTTGGCCTTGATGGAGAGCAAGCACGGCCGCTAAGATCATATTGCGATTGGTATCGCTGACCAAGTGGTGATTATCGGCCTGTTGCTGCAAAAATCGCAATGTGTTTTGTGCTTCATCAAGTTGGCCTAAATGAATTTGTACTCGGGCAATATTCCGCCATTGTAATTGAGTGAAGTGGTTTGCCGCGATATCAGGCCGTTGTGTGGTATTGAGCCATTGCTCCATGGCGGTGCGGTTATCTCTAGCTTGCCAATAAAGGATCAGTGATAGCGATGCGTTTGCGGTCCAATCAACGTGATAAGTCGACATTTTGATCAAGTGGTTAATGTGATCGATAAACTTGGCGGCTTTATCGAGCTCGCCACGGCCAATCGCAATGCGAGCGAGCATGGAATAGCTATGTAGGTGTTCTTTCGGTGAATGGTTCTCAAGAACACGCAATCCTTGATGTGCGTATTGCTCCGCTTCATCAAGGCGATGCCAGCTCCAAAGTAACTGAGCGCGAATACGCAGTAAAAATTCATGCAAAGGCAATTGCTGTAATTGTTGTTCGCTGATCAGCTTGAAGGCGCTCTCTTGTATATCATAAGCAGCTTGCGCATAACCTTGAGCAATCAAAATTTCACTCTGTTGTAGCAGCGCCCAGAGGGCGTGATGATGTACTTGGTATTGGCGTGCCAGCTTTTCGGTTTGTTGCATCATCGGCAGCGCTCGATCAAGGTGGCCGAGCACGTGATTCACTTCGCCGATCACTGAGGTGGCAACGATACGGCTGTGGTATACCGCATTATCAATTTGGCTTAATGCTAACTCTGCTAAGGTGAGTGCTCGTTCTGGCTCATTTTGATTTATGGCAATTTGTGCACGCAATGCGTTGAATTCACCTTGGTCTGTGACGCTTAATGCAATGCTAAGCCGTAGCATTTCTTCATCCGCTTGGATGAGTAGGCGTTCTACTTCATGATATCGATGTTGGCTTTGCGCGAGCCATGCTTGCAGCATGGGAAGTTTTGGGTGTTGATAGAGCACGGTATTGGGCAAGCTTTGGATCGCCGCTTCGAGTGCTTCGAGCTCTCCATTGTTAAACATTTGCCAGCCATATTGTTGCAAGATATCCGCGACTAACTGAGTATTCCCCGATTTTTTTGCATGCTGCAGTGCTTGTTGTGGCATGACTTGGTGAGGCATCGCCTGATGCAGCCAAGCGCGGGCTGCGGCTTCTTGCAACTGTGTTTCTTGGTGAGGTAAACGAGCTAATCGCTCATGGTTGAGAAACTCGGCAAACAAATTGTGGAAGCGATACCAGTGCTGAGCTCCTTCGAGTCGATGAATAAACAGGCCATAGCGATTGAGTAATTCAATTCGGCTCAGTGCATCGGCTTGTTGGGTCACTTTACTTGCTAGGACTGCATTAAAATGCTCCAGTACTGAACATTGCAACATAAACTGTTGGGTTTCGTCATCAAGGCGTTCAAACACTTCTTCAATTAAGTAATCCCATAAATGCGCTTGATCGAATTGCTTAATGGATTGCGCCGATTGTTTTAACGAGCGATTTTGTTGCTGTGCTTGCAATGCGATAAGTTGCAACGCAGAAGGCCAACCTTCCACATAGTCGCACAGATAATCGGCGGTCTTACCGTCGATCTCTTCTTGCACTCTTTGTTGGAAAAAACGACTGGTTTCTTCGTTATCGAATGCTAACAAACGTGTGTCGATCTCCAGCATTAAATCGCGAACTCGCAGGTTGGCGATGCCCAATGAAGGGGCGGTACGACTGGTGACAACCAGTGTTAAGTTATCTGGCATATGCTTGACGAAAAATCGCATCGCTTGGTGAATGGATTCATCGTCAATGAGATGGTAGTCATCCAGCACGAGGTAACATGGCTGGGATAGATTGGCCATTTCAGCAAAAGCATCCCCGATTAAGCTTGGCAAAGATGCATACTGGCGTTTGTCGGCCAGTTTAAGAGCAGTGATACATGCGTCGCCACTGGCTTTATTAAGGGCTTGCAACAAGTAATTGATAAAGCGAAAGCCATCGTTATCGCCTTCATCAATGTTGTACCAACCGACGTGTTGTTTATCTGCTAAGTATTGCGCCGCCATGGTTGTTTTGCCATAGCCTGCAGGTGAGCGAAATAAAATCAGTTTGTAGTGGATGGCAGGTTTGAGAACGTCGAGTAGCCGCGGGCGCAAAATCGCGTTATGTAATCGTCCTGGGCTGGTGAGTTTTGAAGGAATCCACATCTAATTTCAATCCTTGTGCTATGTTTTATTGCTTGCCAGTCCTTGGCTGCCGACCTTGTACCCAAAGCGATTTCTATCTTTGAAGTCATCGATTGGTTATCTGCGTTTTCGCATACTTTCTCTCATAGTACCTAAGTATTATGACAAGGTGATGAGTGACGTTTGAGAGTTATGCAGAATTCACCTTTTGTATCGTTCTACACCCCATTACTGTGACTTGAGTCAAGTTTATGCGTGAGGTGCATCGAGAGAATTAATCTCACCGCACCAATGTGGATGTTTTTTATCCAAGGTAAAATCCCGAGTGTGATCGAGGCAACATTTTGTTCAATTGGTAGGTGTGGTTGTGGAGATTTGTCATAAATGTCGACTAGCTTTATTGGCGAGTTTGATGTGATACCAAGCACTTATTAGAGGTCATTTTTTTCCTCAGTGTGACTTGCGTCATGTTGATGCTCACATTTGGCCCTCTACGCCCTAACTCCTCCTCCTTCCTACTCTGGAGGGGAGGAGGATGTATTGCCCAGTGCAGCAATGCACGATAGCCCATAGAGAAATAGAAAGGATCTCGCCGATGAAACCGACACAACAGACCCAATTCGATAAAACCTCATTTCAGAACAGTGTTAAAAAACACCTCAGTGCTACTTATGCCACGACGATTGAACAAGCGTCAAGCCGTGCTTGGTATCTGGCGATGGGGCGCGCATTAGCGGAAATAACCACTTTTGATCTATTAGAAACAGAACAAGATGAGCGTATTCGCAATGCGAAAAGCGTCAACTACTTATCTTTGGAGTTTTTGATTGGTCGTCTGACAGGCAACAACTTGATCAGCATGGGCTTATATGAGCAGATCACGGAAGCCATGAATGAGTTGGGACAAAATTTAACCGACCTTCTTGAAGAAGAGCGTGACCCATCACTTGGTAATGGTGGTTTAGGTCGCCTTGCCGCTTGTTATATGGATTCATTGGCAGCACAAGAATACCCAACTGTGGGTTACGGTTTGCATTATGAATATGGGCTGTTTAAGCAGTCTTTTGAGAATGGCCACCAAAAAGAAGCCCCTGATGCATGGTGTGGCGTTGAAGGCTATCCATGGGAGATTGCTCGTCCGGAGCTTGCACAACAAATTGGTTTTTATGGGCACGTAGAAGTGTATCAAGACCAAGGCCGCGAGCGTCGTCGTTGGGTGCCGGGCATGTCAGTAAAAGCCATGCCGTGGGATATTCCCATTGTTGGCTATCAAAGTGAAACAGTGTACCCGCTGCGTTTGTGGGAGTGCCGTGCGATTGCCCCTTTCTCACTAGAAAGCTTTAATAATGGTAACTACTTTGAAGCGCAGCATGCGCTGATTGATGCCGGCAACATTACCAAGGTTCTCTATCCAAACGATAACCATGAAAAGGGTAAAACCTTGCGCTTAATGCAGCAGTATTTCCATAGTGCTGCTTCAGTACGCGATATTCTTCGTCGTCACGAAGAAGCGGGCCACGCTTTAGAATCGTTACCTCAATATGAAACGATTCAACTGAATGATACTCACCCAACGATCGCCATTCCTGAATTGATGCGTATTTTCATGGATGAAAAAGGGCTGGAATGGGCTGAGGCATGGGCGATTTGTTCTAAGACCTTTGCTTACACCAACCATACCTTACTGCCAGAGGCACTCGAAACGTGGAGTGAATCTTTGATTCAACGTTTGTTGCCGCGTCATATGGAAATTATCTATCAAATTAACCATCTGTTTTTGCAAGACGTTCGCGCCAAGTGGCCGGGCGATGTGGCCAAGCAGCAGAAACTGTCGATTATTCAAGAAGGTTTCCATCGCATGGTGCGCATGGCGAACCTATGCGTGGTGGGGGCATATGCCGTCAATGGCGTAGCAGCGCTGCACTCACAATTGGTTAAGCGTGACTTATTTCCAGAGTTCAATGAGCTTTATCCGGGACGCTTACAAAACGTCACCAATGGCATTACGCCACGTCGTTGGTTGAAGTTCTGTAACCCTGACTTGAGCCAATTAATCACCGACAAAATTGGTGACGAGTGGCCAGCTAAACTTGACCAATTAGAAGCCATTTCGCAATACGCCAATGATGCGGAATTCCAGCAGCAATTCATGGCGGTGAAAAAGGCCAATAAGCAGCGCCTTGCGGATTGGGTCAAACAGAATATGGATATTGATCTGGATACCAACGCGATCTTCGATGTACAGATAAAACGTCTGCACGAATATAAGCGTCAGCATCTTAATATGTTGCATATTTTATCGCTCTATCATCGCCTGCTTAACGACCCTGATTTTGAGATGACACCACGCGTCGTTATCTTTGCTGCTAAAGCGGCGCCAGGTTATCACCTCGCAAAACAAATTATCTACGCCTTGAATATGATTGCTGAGAAGATCAATCACGATCCTCGCATCGGCAACAAGCTCAAAGTGGTGTTTATGCCGGATTACCGTGTGAGCTTGGCGGAAATTATTATTCCTGCCGCTGATGTGTCGGAACAAATTTCGACTGCAGGTAAAGAAGCGTCGGGCACCGGTAACATGAAGATGGCGCTTAATGGGGCGTTGACGATTGGTACCATGGATGGCGCTAATGTTGAAATTCGCGAAGAAGTAGGTGATGACAATATCTATATCTTCGGCCTAGATATTGATGAAGTCGAGCAAGTACGCAGCGGTGGCTATAACCCGTATGATTACTACAATGCCGACCCATTATTGAAAGCGTCACTGGACTTGTTGCTTGGTGATGAATTTACCCCAGGCGAGCCGGGTAAGTTGCGCGCCACTTACGATAGCTTACTTGATGGCGGCGATCCGTATTTGGTATTGGCTGATTTCGCTTCGTACATCCAAGCGCATGAAGACATGGGTAAACAGTATCGTGATCAGGCAGGCTGGGCGAAAAAAGCGATCTTAAATACTGCGCTGGTGGGTAAATTCAGTTCAGACCGCAGTATTCGTGACTACGTCAATAACATTTGGCAGCTAGAAAGCGTTAAGCGTTAAGCGTTAAGAGTCAGTCAGCCGTTTCTAACCTTGGGTGTGTTGGAAGCGGCTCCCTTCCGATAAAGGCTATGCGTGGCAATGATGTATGCTTCCTACGCGTAGGAGAATGTGATGATAAGTTCAAACACGTTAAAGCAAGTCGCTGAAATGGCGAGAATCGCCGATCACTATGTCAGCGCATGGGGTGAAGAGACCCCGGTAGAGCAGCAAACTATCGTGAGTTTGTTGAACGCTTTGGGTTACGACACCAGCGGTGACGAGCAACTGCTAAACTCCGCGCGTAAAAAGCACAAACCGGATTTATTAAAATCTGTCATGGTGTTTAATGATCAACAAGCCATCGAAATTCCACTGCATCTTGGTGTGAGTGCTCGTGAAAGTGATTTTAGCTGGCGCTTAATCACCGAAAATGGTGAGGAATATGGCGGTTATCTTCAATCCCAAATCATTCGCGATGAGCGAGATAAAGGCGGCCCGTTAGTGTTCTCGTTACCTAATGATTTGCCTTGGGGTTACCACCAACTCAGCGTTGAACGTAAACGCAGAAAAGCCCCTTATGTGATGACGTTGATTCGCACTCCTAGCGCCTGTTACAAGCAACCAGAAATGGATAATGGCAAAAAGATGTGGGGACCTAGCATCCAGCTTTACACTTTACGCACTTCTCACAACTGGGGAATGGGCGATTTTGGTGACTTAAAGCAGTTGGTTGGCGAGATTGCTCAGCGTGGGGGAGATTTTGTTGGCCTCAACCCGATTCATGCTTTGTTTCCGGCTAATCCTGAAGCGGCGAGTCCTTATAGCCCGTCGTCACGTCGTTGGTTGAATATTCTCTACATCGATGTCAGCTCGGTGCCGGAGTTTTCGCTTTCGACCGAGGCGCAGCAGCTGGTCGGTAGTGCTGAATTTCAACAACGTTTGCAACAAGCTCGAGATTCACACTGGGTTAATTACAGCGAAGTTGCGAGCCTTAAACTCTCAGTATTGCCACTACTGTTTAGCGAATTTAAGAAACGTCATCTAGACCCCAATAGTGAGCGTGCGGCCGCTTTCCTTGATTTTGTCGAGCAAGGGGGAGAAAGCTTACGCCATCAAGCAACCTTTGATGCGTTGCACAGTGTTTTACATGCGCAAGATACTCAGATTTGGGGGTGGCCTGTTTTCCCTGAAAAGTATCGCCGTTTCGATAGCCGTGCGGTTGAGCAGTTTAGTGCAGATAATCAAGATTTAGTCCATTTGTACATGTATCTGCAGTGGGTTGCCGATAGCCAAGTGAATGAAGCTCAAATGCTGGCAAAGCAAAAAGGTATGGCGCTTGGTATTTATCGTGATTTAGCGGTAGGGGTGGCGGACTCTGGTGCGGAAACGTGGGCGGATAAAGGCAATCTTGCGCTGGATGCCAGTATTGGTGCTCCGCCAGATATTCTAGGACCGCTAGGCCAAAATTGGGGATTACCACCGCTTGACCCACAAGCATTGCAAGCCAATGGATTTGACGCTTATATCCAATTATTACGGGCGAACATGCAGCATTGCGGAGCGCTACGTATCGATCACGTATTAGGATTGCTGCGTTTGTGGTGGATTCCTAAAGGTGATCAAGCAACGCAAGGCGCGTATGTTTACTATCCGGTGGAAGAGATGTTGGCGATTTTAGCGCTGGAATCTCATCGCCAGCAGTGCAGTGTGATTGGTGAGGATCTTGGTACGGTACCTGATGAAATCATCGATATCTTACGTGATGCCGGTGTTCATTCTTATAAAGTGTTCTTTTTTGAGACGTCAAAGCAAGATGGTGGTTACCTTTCTCCTGCGCATTATGCTGGGCAATCAATGTCGGCATTGTGCACACATGACATGCCAACGTTGCGTGGATTTTGGCACTGCGATGATCTTAAAATGGGCCAAGAGTTGGGCTTGTATCCAGATCCATTGCAGCTACAAAGATTGTTTGATCAGCGCTTGAAAAGCAAGCAAGGTATCTTGGATTCGGTGGCATGGCATGGCCATTTACCAGAAAGTACTGGGCGTGATGCTCAATATGTCGCGATGGATGAAAACTTAGCTGAAGCTTTGCAAGTACACCTTGCTGGTGGTTCTTCGGCTTTGATGAGTGTGCAGTTGGAAGATTGGCTACAAATGGATAATCCGGTCAATATTCCTGGTACTGTGGATGAGTATCCGAACTGGCGTCGTAAACTCACGCTCAATTTAGATGATGTATTTTCTGATGCACGAGTCAATCGCGTAGCCGATAAGTTGACCCAGATGCGTGAGAAAGCCAGTCGCATATAACAATATATGACGTAAAAATATGGCATGAAAAAATTATGGATGGGTCACTCAATTGTTAACCAAATTTGGTTACTATAGACAAAGACTATATGAAATTTTACACCTAAATAATTAGGTTGATTTGCCTGCTTAGCGGAGAAGTATTTTGTTAAGCAGGCTTTTGCTTGTTAAGTGCCTCAACTAAGTATTGAGTCACTGCTAAGCCGAAAGTTAGGCTAGGGAGAGAATAACTTGAACACCAAGACTATAGATAAAATAACACAGGCTTATCAGCAACTTTCACATGCTTCAATGGCAGACCCTTTTGCTTTTTTAGGCCCTTACTTACCACCAAGTGAGGGATCTCTTAGGGTATGGATGCCCGGTGCCGACAACGTTGCATTATTAATTGATGGTGAACCTCGTGTTGAGTTGGTTCGCCAAGGCGACTCGGGTTTTGTCCTACCTCAATCACGCGATTTGCGTTTTACCCACTACCAATTAGCTGTGGATTGGAACGGCTCAGAACAGATTATTGATGATCCTTACCAATACCATGGTATTTACGCTGAATATGATGATTTGCATACGCCGAAAGCGATGTATCACCATATGGGGGCGCAGTTCGTCACCATTGAGCGTGATGGTAAGTCTATCAGCGGTACGCGTTTTTTAGTGTATGCACCGCATGCCAGCGCATGTAGCGTAGTCGCAGATTTTAATCATTGGGATGGTCGTCGTACTCCGTTACAACGTTTGGATTATGGTATTTGGGGGATCTTTATCCCTGAACTAGCAGAGGGTACGCGTTACAAATTTGAGATGAAGGGACCGCAGGGAGAAGGGCTTCCGCATAAGGCCGACCCTTGGGGATTCTATGCTGAGCAACATCCTTCTTTCTCATCAGTGACTTACGATCATGGGCGATACCAATGGCAAGATAGCCAATGGCAGCAGCGCCCAGTAACAGAAAAGCGCAAACAAGCGCTGTCATTCTATGAGTTACATCCGGGTTCATGGCGCCGTGATGAGAACAATGAGTTTCTCAATTATCGTCAACTAGCAGAACAACTGGTGCCTTATCTCGTCGATATGGGTTACACCCATGTTGAACTGATGCCGGTTTCAGAACACCCGTTTTATGGTTCATGGGGCTATCAGCCAGTGGGCTTATTCGCTCCAACCAGCCGTTTTGGTTCACCTGATGACTTTAAGTTCTTTGTTGATGCCTGTCACCAAGCCGGTCTTGGCGTAGTGCTGGATTGGGTGCCTGCGCACTTCCCGTCAGATGATCATGGTCTGGCTAATTTTGATGGTACGCCACTCTACCACGATCCGGACCCTCGTCGCGGTTGGCATCAAGATTGGAATTCATTTATCTACGATATGGGGCGTGAAAATGTTCGTCGTTTCTTAGTCTCCAACGCGTTGTACTGGTTTGAGCAATTTCATATCGATGGTATTCGCGTGGATGCTGTGGCATCGATGCTCTATCTTGATTACTCGCGCAGCCATGACCAATGGGTACCGAATATTGATGGTGGTAACGAGAATTATGACGCCATCGCGACCTTAAAATGGATGAACGAAGAGGTGTATAAACACTTCCCGAATGCGATGACCATTGCTGAAGAATCAACAGCGTTTCCCGGCGTTTCTGCGCCAACCTTTATGGGCGGTTTAGGCTTTGGTTTTAAATGGAACATGGGTTGGATGCATGACAGCTTGTCGTATATCCAACAAGATCCGGTGCACAGAAAATATCACCATAACACCATTACCTTCCCGTTAATTTATGCCCATAGTGAAAACTATGTACTCTCTTTGTCGCATGATGAAGTGGTATACGGAAAGGGATCTATCCACAACAAGATGCCTGGCGACGAGTGGCAGCAAACCGCAAACTTACGTGCCTACATGGGCTACATGTATGGTCAACCGGGCAAAAAGCTCAACTTTATGGGGGCGGAATTTGGTCAAACGGGTGAGTGGAACCATGATGATCAGTTGCAGTGGTTCTTACTGCAATTTGAACGTCACCAAGGGGTGCACAAGCTGACTCGAGATCTCAATGCCCTCTACCGAGCACAACCGGCATTGTTCGAGTTGGATTGCGAACCCAACGGCTTTGAATGGCGCTTACAAGATGCCGAAGATGCCAGTATCTTGGCCCATGAGCGGATCAGTGAGCAAGGAGAGAGAGTGCTTGTGATCACCAACTTTACACCGGTTCCACATCAGGAATTCCGTTTGGGCGTGCCATTGGCGGGTGATTATCAATTGCTGCTTAATACCGACGCGAAAGGATATGATGGTAGTGATTATCCTGTGCATTCAACACTTTCAACCGAAGCGATTGAAAGTGAGAGCCAAGCACAATCATTATTGATCAGTGTGCCACCCCTCTCGACGCTGTTTTATAAAATGGCCTAACGAAAATCCTATATTGATGTACGAGCCCCTCATTTGAGGGGCTTTTTTGTCGCCACGGTTAACTCGCAAGATGATGAATATCTCCTACACTGATTGAAAAGGAGAAATTGTATGATTACAGCGCTTTATGCAGCCTTGTTGGCACTATTGATGATGTGGTTGGCGGTTCAAGTGATTAAGCAGCGCCGCAAGAACAGAGTGGCTTATGCTGATGGCGGTATTGAAGGGCTACAAATTGCTCGCAGTGCGCAAGGGAATGCGGTTGATTCCATTCCGATAACGGTCATTTTATTAGCGTTACTGGAGTTCAACGGTGCAAATGTTTTACTTATTCATGGTTTGGGGATCTTGTTTTTAGTTGGGCGCATTGTTCATGCGCGAGCTATTTTGGCGCAAGATCTGAAAGGCCGGGTTATGGGGATGAAACTAACCTTTGCCACCATGTTTGCATTGGTCGTACTTAACTTGATTTATCTACCCTTCGATAAATTGTGGTAATGGCGTTGGGCAATAAGATGAGATTAGATTGGCCACCAGCATGGTTGTTGGTGTTGGTTGGACTGATTCTTAATATTTTAGCGATCTTGATGTCGAGTATCGTATTGGAGGATCTTGGGGGTAAGAGGGCATTATTAACGGAGCGTAAACAAGATAATTTGTATTCCATTCAATTGGCGTGGAACAGTGTAGAAACGTTGGAACGAAAACGAGAATATTTGCTGCTTTATGTCGCTCAACCTACACCGGTTGAAGAGGTGGCGCATGCGATGAGAGCAGAGCTGCGTAAGTGGCTTAACCTGTCAATTCCCCCATTGGTTAAGCACAATGTTCTGCAGTTAATGGAAATGATTGATGGTGGGCAACAAGAGTACCGTAATCAAATTGATGGCTTTTATTTAAAAAATATAACGCTGACTGAGCAGATGAACCTATTGGATGACCGTATCGCTTGGTATCGAAATATCAGTTTGTTTTTGCAGGTATTTGGCCTGGCACTGATTCTTGCACGTGATTTAGCGCGAAAGTGAATAGTTTGGAAATGGATAACTCGGAAATGGATAGTACGAATTTGGTAAATTCATATCGATAACAAACCGCAGTCAATGCTGCGGTTTGAACATCGGTTATGGTGTGCTTCTAGCGGAACAGCCACTTGTTCAGTGGAGTGCGCTCAAGGCCTTTCACCAACGCTAGTGTAATCACTACGGTGCCAGAGAAGACTAAAGCGTCTTTAGCTGGTCCAGTCACTTCCAGTAGGCCGCTTACATTCATCATAAAAATGATCACAGGTAAGTGTGCCACGTAAATCGGCAGTACCGACTTAGACAAACTAAGCACCCATGGGGTGTTACCCATATTTGGTTTTGCTAATAGGAATAAGAAAATCCCAGTTCCCCACAGCATGGTGCCAAAGAGGAAGTCATTGCCATTAAAAGGCTGTTGGTAAGTGACTAGCCAATACGCTTCGGCAAAGTGCATCGCCATTCCTACTAATGCCATCACCATCGCTTGCAGGGCCGTCACTTGAATGTCCTTTTGGCGAATAACAAAGCCAATCACAAACATTAACGTACTGAAGAATGGGCCATTGCGGGTGAAAAATGGTGTCCATAATTCGGTAATGTTCTGGTAACTGCCAGCTAGTACGCCATAAATGTACAGAACCGCAGCGAACGGGATTAGCCAGTTGAGCTTGTCGGCTTTGGCGAATAACGCGGTGATCAACGCAGCAATCATCAGTGCTGGAATAAACCACAGATGCACTAACCCGCCTTCCAATAGAGTATTGAGTGGCGATTGAGCAAGAAAGCCCCAGTAGCCGCTGCGCTCTGCGAGGTAACCTTCGGTCATTAACTTATGGAGGTTAAATGGCATTGCGAGACAAATTACACTCCAAACGATGAAGACACGGAGAAGTGGAGCACAGTAACGTTTGACGGTTTCCATTGGTGTTGCGGTGAGTTTGGGTTGGATCAGATAACCTGAAATCAAGAAAAACAGCGGAACAGCAAAGCGGGTCGATTGGTTAAAAATATAGCCAAACCATGGGGTGTCTTGATAGAGAAAGTAGCTCAGAAACATCTGGCAGTGCATTGCGACTACGACAAAAATCGCGATTAGGCGGCCGAGCTCAATGCTGGTGATTTTTTTTGATTCCATTGTTTTATTTCTATGTTCATTAAAAGCGCGCCAACGCTAGCAGGAAAACGCTTGCGTGCAATGGATATCTGTCAATTTCAATGTTGATTTTCAATGAATGTTTTTAAATTCGAGATGCAAATCAACTTTGTTGTCTTAAGTAAATCGTTCGTTAGGGTTGCAAATAAGTACGACCGTGCTAAAAATAGAGAAAGTAAAAGCAATACGGTTAGATCATGAGTAAAGGTCGATTAACTCGCGAAGTCATTTTGGCGACGGCTTTTGAGCTGGCAAGTAAGAATGGATTGGAAAGCTTAACCATCGGTGAGCTGGCAAAGCAGTGCTCGATGTCTAAGAGCGGTTTGTTTGCCCATTTTAATTCCAAAGAGAATTTACAAATAGCGGTGATAGAGCACGCCAACCAAGTGTTTATTCAACGTGTTATTGCGCCAGCACGCAGCCTTGGTGATGACGATATAACGCATAAGCTGAAAACTTTACTGGGTAATTGGTTAGGTTGGAACCACTCTTTTCAAGGCAGTTGCATGTTTTTGGATGCGTGGAAAGAGAACTCAAGCGCCAATACGCCATTACAAGTGGTGTTAAAGAAAACCGTGGCGATGTGGATTGGTTACTTGGAAATACAGGTCACCAAAGGCATTGAGCAAGGGCAATTTCGAGCAGACCTAGATGCTCAACAAGCCACATTTGAACTGTATGGACTCTATTTAAGTGCTCATTTGTTTTATTCGATCCGCGGAGAACAAGTCAGCCAAGGCCATTTTTGGCTCGGTATCGATCGCTTAATCTGCGATTGGAAACATCATTAGTGAGATAAATGGAGAGAAGATAGCCTTCTCTCTAATCGATTAATAACCATAAATAGCACGGTCGTTCGTTTATGGTGATAGTGCAAAGGAACCGAAGCAATGAGCGAAAAAATTTACTTCAATACATCGAACAAGTTTAGTTTTAAACGTAGCTTGGTGAATGTATCTACCCGCTTGCATCATCGCTTGGCGCCGCATCATGCTCGTAATACTGCGCGTAAATTACTGCTTACGCCGATGCGAAATAAGCCAAAAAATAGCGAACCTCAGGGTTTAGTTAAAGGCCAAGTGATCTCCAAAGAGGGCACTCTGAGTACGTATTCTCTTGGTTGTGGCCCAGTATGGGTTCTGACTCATGGTTGGTCAGGTACGGCCAGTCAGTTTTTCCCTCTGATGGAACATATTGCCAGTCGCGGTTATACCGCTCTGGCTTATGATCATCCGGGGCATGGTGAAAGTGAAGGGCGATACGGGCATATCCCGGCATTTGTTGGTGGCCTAGAAGCCATTTTAGATAGTGTTGATGAAGTCGCAGGGCTTGCGGGTCACAGCATGGGGACAGCTTCAGCGATTGAGTGTCATCATATAAAATTGGTGGATAAACCCTTGCTGCTTATCGCTCCAGTACTGGATTATCTCGACAATTTATTTGGTAGTGTTGCGCGTTCAGGCTATTCGATGCGCCTGTTTAATGATGTGGTGCAAGAAATCGAAGCGCAATATCGTTATCCGATTCAATCGATAGATCCTTATAACAAGCTTGCTCAGCGCCAATCAAAAACCATGATTGTCCATGATGAACAAGACAAATTTACTAAATTTGCAGTGTCACAACGCGCCGCGAATGAGATGAAAAATGTGACGTTGGTGGCGACACAAGGCCAAGGGCATGGGCGAGTCATGATGTGCCAACAGGTCATGGATAGCTTCGACAACCTAATTTAGAATCAATATCTTAACATCTATAACCATAATGTTGACATGGTTAACAAATTCGCAAGGCAAAATATTTCCTTAGAGGGTTATGTGGGATCATTTCATATGCCATCTGGCCCTCATAAGGAAAATAATAATGAATAAGAACGATAGTGTCCCCCTACCCAGTAATACCCGAGAATGGTTAATTAACCGCAATAGTCTGATCATATTGGCTGATATCGCCCTATTTGCTGCACTCTACTTTAATCTACCGTTTGATCCGCAAGTCGTACTTGGCCTAAGTATGTTGATTTTCGTCGCTATTCTTTGGCTAACGGAAGCGCTGCATGTCACGGTGACAGCGATTTTAGTTCCAGTGATGGCGGTATTGTTCGGTGTGTTTGATACTCAGACTGCCCTTAACAACTTTGCCAATTCAATCATTTTCCTCTTTCTTGGTGGTTTTGCTTTGGCGGCGGCAATGCACCGACAAGGTTTGGATAAAGTGATCGCAGATAAAGTGCTGATCATTGCCAAAGGTAAAATGAGTACCGCGGTGTTTATGCTGTTTGGTGTGACTGCGTTACTTTCAATGTGGATTAGTAATACCGCCACCACTGCGATGATGCTGCCTTTAGTTTTAGGTGTATTGAGCAAGGTGAACGAAGAAAGTGGCCATAAAACCTATGTATTCGTGCTGCTAGGTATTGCATACAGTGCCAGTATCGGTGGTATCGCGACCATTGTGGGTAGTCCACCAAATGCGATTGCTGCCGCTGAAGTTGGCTTGACCTTTACCGAATGGATGGCATTTGGTTTGCCTACCGCGGCCGTCTTGTTACCAGTGGCAATTGTGGTGCTTTATACTGCGCTGAAACCGGAGTTGAACGGCGAGTTTGAACTCAACCACGAACCGGTGCATTGGGATAAAGGGAAAGTCGTTACTTTAGCGATTTTTGCCGCGACGGTTTTTTTCTGGATTTTCAGTAAACCGATTAATGCGATGTTAGGAGGCTATGCCAAATTTGACACCATTGTTGCCTTAAGTGCGATTGTCGCGGTTAACTTTGCGCGCGTAGTGCATTGGAAGGATATTGAGAAAACGGCAGATTGGGGTGTGTTACTGCTGTTTGGTGGTGGTATCTGTTTGAGTAACGTTTTAAAAGCGACGGGAGCAAGTGTTTTTCTTGCCAATGGGCTGAGCGAAATGATTTCTCATATGGGGTTGTTCTTTATCGTTGTGGTGATCGCCGCTTTCGTGGTGTTTCTCACGGAGTTTGCCAGTAACACAGCCAGTGCTGCATTACTGATCCCAGTATTTGCCAGTGTTGCTGAGGCGTTTGGGCTTTCGCCGGTTATTCTTTCGGTGTTGATAGCGGTTTCAGCCTCATGTGCTTTTATGCTGCCAGTTGCGACGCCACCGAATGCCATCGTATTTGGCTCTGGTCATATCCAGCAGAGTGAAATGATGCGAGTTGGGATAGTGCTGAATATTGTCTGTATTGCGGCCTTGACGGTGATAGCGATGCTGTTCTGGTCTTAGCGTCTAACCGCAAGAGAAATCTACGTAAAAACGCCGAGCTTGCTCGGCGTTTTGTATATTGGGGAGACCACCTAGATGGTGATGTTTGGCCGCACCCGAGTGAATAACACGAATTCATCACAAATCTTAATTTTACCGGTAGAGGATTGCCCAAAACCAACGTTAGATAAGATTCACATCCAACATTTATTGTTAAAGTTTTACTTCTTGGAATCGTTATCTTTTGTGTACGGATATGAAAAAGCATCTCTTATTTTATGCTCTAGCGCTGTTGTTAGTTGGTTGTGGTGGTCCATCGGACAAGAAAATGTTGCAGCAGTATGTTGACTATACCCAGTTCAATCGTGATATGCCGACGCTTTATGAAGTGAGCAAGCACAAAAAGCTCAACGGTTATGAGCAATCCGACACAATGTATATTGCCGACATGAGTCATGAAATAAAGTTTTTGATGGATTTTGACCAGTTTAGCCACTACATCAACGAAAGTGCTGGCTTTTTTGCCCCAGTTTATTTGATGCAGCTACGAGCTGAGTTTGGTGATTTTAAACAAGGCGACGTAAAGAAAATGACCAACAAGATCACTTTTATCAAGAAGGAGAGTGGTTGGACGCTGTTTCAACCCTAGCGTTCTGCATTGAGATAAAAAAAGAGCCGGTCAGTCGACAGGCTCTTTTTGATCAAGCGTTGAATTATTCAGCTGCTTTCTTGTTTGATGCCCAAGCGTACATAAGCTCAAGAGCGACAGTTGCACCGGCAAGGGCCGTTACATCGCTGTGGTCGTATGGCGGTGATACTTCTACCACGTCCATGCCGACGATGTTCATTCCAGCGAATCCGCGAAGAATTTTCAGCACTTTGTCTGAATTTAGGCCACCACAAACCGGTGTGCCCGTGCCAGGAGCAAAAGCAGGGTCTAGACAGTCGATATCAAAAGTCACATAAACAGGCTTATCACCCACTATGCCACGTACTTTCTCAACGATTTCTGTTGCTGTCATGTCATTCGCTTGCATCGCGTTAATCACATTGAAAGCATGATCTTGCTGTTCGTATTCGGTACGAATACCAATTTGCACCGAGTGCTTAGGCGAGATCAGACCTTCTTTCGGCGCATGGTAGAACATGGTGCCGTGGTCGTAAGCGCTGCCATTGGCATACGTATCAGTGTGTGCATCGAAGTGAATCAATGCCATCTCACCGTGGTGTTTCGCGTACGCACGTAGAATTGGCAGTGTGATGAAGTGATCACCACCCAACGCCAGCATGGTCTTGCCATTTTTTAAGATTTCACTGGTCGCCTTTTCTAAGCGGTAAGTGAAGTCTTCAGCATCGCCACAATCGAATACTAGATCACCAGCATCAATGACTTTAGCGCGATCAAACACATTGAAATCCCATGGGAATTTTTTACCTTCCCAGGCAAGATTCACTGATGCTCTACGAATTGCATCTGGGCCCATACGTGCGCCAGGACGGCCCGATGTTGCCATATCCAGAGGGACACCCAGTACCACCAAGTCAGCATCGCTGCCAATAGGGTTACGTAGGTAAGGACGGCGCATAAAGCTCATCGAATTCGAGTAGAGTGAATAATCGGTTTTGCTAAACAAATCATTCATTTAAAAATCCTCTAAATAGGTGTAACCGCTGAGGCCTTGTTCGAGCTCTTGCAGTACCTGTTGTTGTTCTTGTTGGTTAACTCGCTGGTTAACGAGCTCGCGATAATGCTCGCGAATGTCTTCCACGTCAATGTGAACGTAACGCAGCATGTCTTCAACCGTGTCACCTTCATCGATTCGCTCGATGATCGCTTCGCCGTGATCATTTACCGTCACGACTGCACTATGGGTGTCACCAAACAAGTTATGCATGTCACCTAAAATTTCTTGGTAGGCACCGACGAGGAAGAAACCCATTAAATAGGGCTTGTCTGTGCTCCATGCTGGTACTGGCAATGTTGTTTCGATGCCTTGACCTTCTACGTACTGCTCAATGGCGCCATCAGAGTCACAGGTGATATCGAGCATCACCGCGCGACGATCTTCCAACTCTTCTAAGCCAGATAGAGGCAATACAGGGAAGACCTGGTCAATACCCCATGCATCTGGTAATGATTGGAACAGCGAGAAATTGACAAAAAACTTATCGGCCAAGCGTTCGTTCAATTCATCCAAAATTGGACGATGGAAACGGTTTTTGGTGCTCAAGGCACGAGTCGGAGCTCAAAGTATATACGCAGTGAAACTTGTTCAGACCAAGCGCGTTGCGGCAGGTTGAGTAGACCCATCGCAAATTGTGAGTGCACTTCAGATAAGTCACTTTGTGTATCGTTGTAAATTTCAATCAATGCGCGCGCATCGCTGCCTTCTTGCAATGCTTGCAAGTTGCGCCACATATTTTGCAGTAGCGTCGGCGCGTCATCTTGGGGCGCGTCGATATGCTCTGGTTGATACGTTTCAGTGCCAATTACGTTGGTGATCAAAACGGCGTGGTGTGCAGTCAATGAACGGCCAGATTCTGAAATAATCACTGGCATTGGCTGCCCGTAGTCTTGGCACACATCACCAACGGTTGACACGATATTTCGCGCGTATTCAATCAGCCCATAGTTCATCGAGCTTGATGATTGGCTGCGGGTACCGTCGTAATCGACTGCTAGGCCACCACCGATATCAAAGAAATCGATTTTTGCGCCCATTTCACGCAGTTCACAGTAGAAGCGTGCCGATTCATTCACACCATTACGAATATCACGAATGTTCGCCATTTGTGAACCAAGGTGGAAGTGAACCAGTTGCATTGCATCCAACTGATCTTCTTTCTTCAGGCGGTCAATAACGGTCAGTACTTGGGAAGCCGATAAACCAAATTTTGATTTTTCGCCGCCACTTGCTTGCCATTTACCGGCACCCTGTGAGGCCAAACGAATACGGATACCTAAGCGTGGTTTCACGCCAAGGCTCTTGGCTTCGGTGAGAACCAAATCAAGTTCAGAGAGCTTTTCAAGTACAATGAATACTTTATGGCCAAGCTTTTCGCCAATCAGTGCTAGTCGAATGTATTCGCGGTCTTTATAGCCGTTACACACAATCACGGAGCTGGCTTTTTGCGCCAAACCTAACACGGCAAGCAGCTCGGGCTTACTACCCGCTTCTAGGCCAAGTTGTTTGGTTTCTAAGCTTGCTTGGCTAGCAAGAATCTCATCAACCACTTCTTTTTGCTGGTTTACCTTAATCGGGTAAACCAAAAGATAGTTGTTCGGGTATTGATACTCTTCAATAGCTTGGTTGAACGCCTGACAAATACCATGCACGCGCTGGTGCAGAATTTGTGGAAAGCGAACTAACACCGGCAAACTAAGCTGCTTTTGTTCTAATTGAGTAACAATTTTACTTAATGGAATTTGGTGCGCTTTGTCGGTGGTAGGAGATACGTACACTTCGCCTTGGTTATCAATGCCATAAAAACCTTGGCTCCAGTAATGTACGTTGTAATCCGCGCGCACGCGGTCTAATTGGGATGTTTTTTCCACATCTATTCTCACGAAAATAGAGAGAAGAACATGAATCAGATTACGCTGATATCACACCTGACACGGCGTTGTAGGGCTTACGTGTCGCGCGCATTAACGGATAAATGGCAGACGGAGTAAAACAAATTAAAATTATCGATTCGACAACGGAGTGTTGAGTAAAAAATATGCCTAAATCGTCGTAAATTCAACTTGTTTAGCAACAAAAAAACGCCCCAGAGTATGGGGCGTTTTTTTACAAATCAATCTTCTTCAACCAGGCTGCTATCTTCAGAGTAATCTTCAGACGCATCAGGTTTGTTACGACCATTTAGAGTATGGAATCGCTTACGACCACGAGCGAGTTGAATGTACTTCAACCAAATACGCTCAAGTTTCGTTTTTGCTTTTCCTGGGTTCTCAATCACTTTTACAAAGTGTTTCTCTTCCGCATTCTGCGGCGATAACTCACCCGTTTCTAAGCCAAACATGGTGTCACCATAAAGCGTTAGGATTTCCTCTTCGGCAAGAGTAAAATCGCCAGACTTGGCAAAACCACGCGGAAATTTCGTGTTGTCGTAAAAGCGTTTTTTGCCATGACGAAATTCAGTGTCAGACATTTCGATAAACCTCAAATGGTATGGAATGGACTAAAGACCAGTGCCATTGAGCTTTAATATTAGAACGCCCTAATCAGCATTGGTATATGGCGAAAATTAGGCGTAAAGTTGCAAAAAGAAAAACAAAAAATTTTTATTATATCCATTAATTAATATTGTTAAATCAATGTAACATTTTGAACTTTCTTGCTTTATTAATTTAGGATTTCCCTGCTAATCTTGCAGTGCAATTTTCTGAGGTATGACAATGGACGTAAAAGTCTTTAGAACATTTTTAGAGTTGGCGAAAGTTCGCCATTTTGGACGTGCTGCTGAAAACCTATATATAACACAAGCTGCCGTAAGTGCCCGTATTAAGCAATTAGAGGGTTATTTCGATACTCAGCTTTTTATTCGTGACCGTAACAACATTAAACTGACTTCTGCGGGGGAGCGTTTAGTTAGTTATGCAGAGGTTATGGTGACAACCTTGCAACAAGCAAAGTTAGAACTGTCTCTAGAAAGTGGTAAAAAGTTACAACTTACCATGGGTGGTACTCCCAATGTTTGGGACGCTTACCTACAAAACTGTTTGAGTGCAACGACAGAAGCATTTGACGGTTATGGCTTTATGGCGGAAGTGATGGGGCGCGAATCTTTGGTTCGTAGTTTACAAGAACGCACGCTGGATATGGCCTTTGCTTTTGATCAAATAAAAGCAGATGAATTGAATTGCAAAAAAGTCGCTGACGTTGTTCTTCTTTTGGTTTCCACCGACTCGCACTCATTCGATACTGTTTTTAGTGATAAATATGTTTACGTTGACTGGGGTACCAAGTTTGCTTCTGAACATGCTGAGCGTCACTCAAAAGTGCCGGCTCCTTATCTTAGAACGTCGACTGCCCGTATTGCTTTAGACTTTATTTTGGAAAAAGGTGGTAGTGCTTACTTACCTGCATCACTGGTTGAACCCTTCTTTAGCAGTGGACAATTGCATAAAGTGGAAGGCGTAGAAGAGTGGTGTCGTCCAATTTACTTGAGCTACCGTAAAGCGAGCACATCGGTGGATGCGATTAAACAAGTTGAAGAATTGGTGAAAAATATCGATCCAATTACAGCCTACAGCTTGCAAAACGCTGCTGAGAGTTAACCGCAATCAAGCTTTGAAAAAACCTCGTCATTGAACGAGGTTTTTTGTTTTAAGCGAGCTTATTGGCTGGTACAAGTCCCTTTTATCGCCATCTTGGTTTTCGCGACTTCGGTTCGACCTTCCTCTTCCTCAATCACTTCTAAATTGGCCCCACCAACGAATAGTCCAATCTTAATGTATTGCTCTACGAAATAGAGGCGCCCAGTTTCAGTATACAGAGTGATGTTATTGGCCGAAAACTCAGATTCAGTGCCGATGGTGTGCTCTTTATCACCCCCCACTTCTTCATAGAAGAAGATCCCGGGGGCGGTTTCACCCACGCACTCACCATTGAGGTAGACGTCTTTCTTTAGCGCTTGGCCAGCAAAAGCATCGGCACGGTAGATATAGATACCCGCCTTGTCTTTGCTAGGTGTTGAAAACTCCAATGCTTGATCGCTTTGAGTCGTATCCGCTGTTGGCACAGAGGCACAACCAGAGACGCCGAGCAGAAGAGCAAGCGCTAAGCCCATTTTTTTCATGATAATTCCCTTTATCCATAGATTGAACGCACTAATTTAATTGATTGTTTTATAAACAAACATACGGGCATTGAATATTTGCGATGCAAAATGAAGCCCTAGCTATTTGATGATAAATGATCAATTTTGCGAGTGAGATGGCTTTGCTTATCGTGAACAAAAGGAGTGGAATACGCACAGAGCTGAAGATCTTATCAAGATGCACAGCTCTGAGCCTAGAGGCAACTCTAGGCGGGGGGGGGGGGTGATGATTGCCAGCGGTAGGTTTAAAGATTCATTAAGCTCTCAATCGATTCTTCAATCGATAAAGTTTGATAACTGTGAACTCTAACCCCTTCTTTGGCTTTGATTTCTATCGCATCAATATTGGATGTTCCATGATAATCAATAATACCTAGCGATTGGTCGACGGTTTTACAAATGAGTTTTGAGTGATCACAAAGCACGATCGTGCATGAATGTAAGTACATAGCCAATTTCCTATTGCTTATCCTTGCAATGCTTGTCTCTATTACGGCGGATGAAACAAGTTCCTAAAATAAATTTAGCCAATGATTATTGGATAAGCAACTAGGTGTTTAATTTATCAGTTAAGTGATTGACCGTTTTATATTGAGTTCCGGTTTTGGCTACAAAACTGGTCGGCAACAGGTAAACTTAACAAAAATAAGCCACGAGAAAATTAGCATGAATCACTTGGTTCTAAGCTCACAAGATCAGCAGGTACAGCAATATCAGCTCGCAAGAGAAACGCGTGATGCTCGTTTTGATGGGCATTTTTTTGTGGCAGTAAAAACCACTAAAATTTTTTGCCGTCCTATCTGTCCCGCCAATTTACCCAAAGAAGAAAATGTGGAATATTTTGCCGATGCTGCGCGAGCGCTGCATGCTGGCTATCGTCCTTGCTTACGTTGTCGACCTGACAGCGCCCCCCATTCATGGGCATGGCAGGGGGTTGCGACTTCATTTGAGCGCGCATTGAAATTGATTGAGCAAGGTGAGTTACAAAACAGCAGTTTGAACAAGCTGGCCGATCGGCTAGGTATTACCGATCGTTATCTTCGCCAGCTATTTCAGAAAAGGTTAGGTATGGCGCCGAAGCAATACGCGCTTTACCATCAGTTGATGTTTGCCAAGCAGCTTTTGCATTCAAGTAATATGAGCATTACGGATATTGGCTTTGCGAGTGGATTTAATAGTACCCGTCGTTTTAACGATGCATTTCGTAAA
This sequence comes from Vibrio ichthyoenteri ATCC 700023, assembly GCF_000222605.1. Classification (GTDB taxonomy): domain Bacteria; phylum Pseudomonadota; class Gammaproteobacteria; order Enterobacterales; family Vibrionaceae; genus Vibrio; species Vibrio ichthyoenteri. The sequence continues at coordinate 43,451 of NZ_AFWF01000069.1, forward strand.
GCGCTTAATCTAACGCCAAGTGAAGTGCGCAGAGCGACCCATTTACCCACCGAAAAACACACCATTGAATTGAGTTACCGAGGGGCGTTTGCTTGGCAATACGCTTTAGACTTTTATCGCCTTCGGGCTATTGAAGGACTGGAATGGGTGGGTGAACACAGCGCTACCAGCGTCGCGTCCAATTGGGTGAAGCCAGCGGCCAATTTACGGTGTATTTTGGCCGCAAGCCACAAAAGGTGCTGCTGGAGTTTGAATTGTCTGATATCAGCCAAATGAAGATGTTAGTTAATCAAGTACGGCGGATGCTGGATTTAGATGTTGATACTCAGGTGATTGAGGCCCATTTTCAACAAGTTGAACCTTGTTTGGTTAAACACTCAGGTTTGCGTATTCCTGGAGTTTGGAATGTTTGGGAAGCGGGTGTTCGGGCAATATTAGGTCAACAAGTCTCAATCAAAGCGGCGATCAATCAACTGAATTTATTGGCTCACACGTTGCAACCGCTTGGAATAACACATTTTCCAACTGCACAAGAAGTCGCTCAAGCGGATTTAAACTTCTTACGTATGCCACAAAGTCGTAAAGAGACGCTAAAGCGTTTTTCTGAGCTGATGATAAGCGAACCTGATGCAGATTTTAGCCAATGGTTGGCATTAAAAGGAATTGGCCCATGGACGGTTAACTATGCCGCTTTGCGTGGTCTTTCTCAGCCAGATCGATTTTTAGATGGCGATCTCGTGGTCAAAAAAGCCATGGTTCAATTTCCCAATATTAATGCCACATCAGTCGCACCGTTCGGCAGCTACGCGACGTTTCATTTATGGAGTCACACAGTATGAAACACTACACAATCATTGAGTCTCCACTGGGACCAATGACTCTGCAAGCCAATGAGGATGGGATCACTGGAGCTTGGTTTGAAGAAAATACTACTTTACCCGAGGATTTAGGCGTACGAGATGATCAATTCGTCCATTTGCTGGAGGCCGCGAAGCAGCTTGAAGAATATTATTTGGGGATACGCAACCAATTTACCTTGCCTCTTGCTGCTAAAGGTACGGCATTTCAGCTGCAAATTTGGCAAGCGTTAACGACGATACCATTTGGTGAAACGTGGAGTTATCAGCAGTTAGCCAATGCGATTGGTAACCCTAAAGCGGTGCGCGCGGTCGGTTTAGCTAATGGGAAAAATCCGATATCTGTTATTGTGCCTTGCCATCGCGTGATTGGTAAAAATGGAAAGCTCACTGGCTATGCTGGCGGCGTCGCACGAAAAGCGGCACTGCTTAAACTAGAGCAGGGCTATTAGGCTTTGCTTTTGTTCACGGGGTATTCATTGGGGTCAAATAACGGTTTCTTTGAGCTGAAAAATTCACAAGCGGCGCGGGTTGCTAAAGTAGGTTGTTGCCAAGCTTCACACAAATCTTTCAGATTATCGCGCGCCCGGCTGAACTGCCGACACTGACCACATTTAAACATCGTGCTTCCCTTCTATCACTAGACAGACAGTCTAAGCTCTCTTGTGAACCTTCGCGTTGATCTCGCACGATTTTATTGCAGCTTGTTGGTGCTGAGTTGTTCAAATAGGGCAAGATAAGAATGGGTTTCTAAATGCTGATCATTTAAGCCAAATTTTGCGGCTAACTTATGGAGTTGATCGCGGTAGCGATCTAATGCCGCTTCATCATCGGTCATGATGGCAAATTCAGCAAAGTGGCCGATATTAGGCAGATAATCAAAGGTGATGTGAAAGGCACCAACAAAATAAATACTGCGTATTTTTTGCGTGATAACCCTCACCTGATAACCCATATTCTCCAGCATGCTTTTAGCGGCAATTGAATTGGTGATATTGGTGGCTTCGCAACGATCGGCTTCAGGGCCTTTAACGATCCATAGCTTAATACCGGAAGGTTCCATTTCACGGATAGAGATGGTTTTGTTTTGTGCTTTGAGCGTTTGTTGGGGCGTGTCGAAATACCAATCTGTCTCTGCATTTTCAAAGACCATCACCTCATGCTCGATGTGCTGCAATGCGGTATGAAAATCTTGCGGGCAAGCCACGCGGTATTTTAGCTCTACCTCGTACTTGCCCTTAAAATGTTCGTGGCTCATTAAACGTCCTTGTCTATGCGTCTCTATATATGCGTCGCTATCTATGCGTCTTTGTTTAGGCGCTTATGCATTGGAACATAGTTCAAAATCGAAATTGGTAGCGGTTTTGCAGGCACAAATCCTTCCACTTCACGACGTTCAAGCAGATGACCTAAGCGGCTCTCAATCATGCATAGGTTTTTGAAGTTATCACGAGAAACAAATGAGATCGCTTCGCCGCTGGCATCCGCACGACCAGTACGACCAATACGGTGAACGTATTCATCGGCTGGGAAGGGTAAATCGTAGTTAATTACGCGAGTTAGACCTTCAATATCAATACCACGAGCACCAACGCCCGTTGCGATCATGTACTTAATCTTACCTGCTTTGAAATCTTGCAACAGTTGTGAACGTACCGCTTGGCTGCGACCACTGTGGAATGCTTCCGCTTCAATGCCACGTTTTTCTAGCTGTTGCGCCAGTTTCGCCGCGCCATGTTTTGTTTCGATAAAGATCAATGTTTGATCCCAGTCGTTCTCTTTAATTAAGTGGCTTAGCAGTGCCGATTTTTTATCTTTATCAACCGCAATCAACCACTGCTCAATGCTTTTTTTTGATGCTTGGTTAGCGGCGATTGAAATTTCAAACGGGTTGTAAACAGCGGTCTTAGCGAGTTCACGAACTTTGTTTGACAGAGTGGCCGAAAACAGTAGGTGCTGAATATCGGTAGGTAAACGGTCGAGGATTTTATTGATGTCTTCAATGAAGCCCATATCGAGCATGCGGTCAGCTTCATCGAGTACCAGCATTTCGACTTCGTCAAAATGCACGGCGTGCTTACCGTATAAATCCAATAGACGGCCCGGAGTGGCGACGAGAATATCGACACCTTCAATCAGGGCTTGTTTTTGTGGTTTCTCATCCACACCACCGTACATTGCTAGCGATGTGAGTGGTAGGTGCTGTCCGTAGTCACGGACTTTTTCTTCCACTTGGCATGCTAGTTCACGAGTTGGTGTTAGGATCAGGGCACGAATGCGTTTCTTACGCTGAGTTTCACCTTTGCTCAATTTTTCTAAAATAGGTAATACGAAGCTGGCTGTTTTACCGGTACCTGTTTGCGCTGCCGCAAGTAGATCTTGGCCTTTTAAAATCTCAGGAATCGCTTTGTTTTGAATAGAGGTTGGCTTGTTATAGCCAAGCTGATTTAGTGCGTCTGTGATTGGTTGGCTTAAACCAAGTTTAGAAAATGGCATGATTGAACTCTGCATCAAAAAGTGGAAAGGGGCTGTTGCCCCTTATTAACGCGCTGAGTTTAGCATGAAGATCACAGAGTTGTTACGAGATAAATGACGTAACGGGTAATCGATGTTTCGGCGCAGATCGTTTCGGTCTTGCTTAGAACATATTCTCGTTGGATTTTATCTCTTTCATTGCTTTGTCTTTATCGTGCTTGTGTTCGTCGATTTTCTTTTGCATTTCATCGCACTTACCATGCGCCTTGTCGTCTGAACACGTTATTTCTTTCTCCATGTTTGCAGCTTTTTCTTTCATCTCGCCTTCATGTTTGCTCATGGTATCGGACATGGCTTTATCACCTTTGTCCTTCATTTGTTGTTTGGATGCTTCAAGGCTCATGTCGCTAGTTTCACCGTGGTGAGAAGCAAGAGTGGTGGAAGTGAAAAATAGCGCAGCAATAAGAGCAACGAGCGTAGAAGTATGAGTCATAGCAGGCCTCTTGGTGTTGAAATATGTCGATGGTTTTTCAGTGAAGTAGATTCAAAAATCTCTTATTGAGTATTGTCTAAATTGGCTATTTTTCCCGTTTTAGAGAAAGAATCGTCGGGGTTAGCCAGTTAGTTAGTACTAACTGGCTAATTTTATTAAGCTTTATGTAGGTAAATTCAAAACGGATGTTTTGATAGGCGGAGGACTAGAACAATGTGCTGTTCATCCATAAGTGGGTCAGGATACTAGCAGCGTAGCCAAGGGCGATGACGGGCATCCACTTGAGGTGACCAAAGAAGGTGTATTTGCCATGTGCGGCGCCCATTAGAGCCACGCCTGCGGCTGAACCAATTGAGAGCAAACTGCCGCCTACACCAGCGGTTAATGTGACGAGTAACCAATTCCCCATCGACATAGTGGGTTCCATGGTTAATACGGCAAACATCACGGGAATGTTGTCGACAATCGCGGAAAGGATTCCAACCATCACATTAGCCCAAATTGGGTTCCATTCGAGGTACATCACTTCAGAGACTAAGTTGAGATAGCCAATTAAACTTAAACCACCGACACACATCACCACGCCATAGAAAAACAACAGCGTGTCCCACTCCGCATGGGAGACTCGGCGAAACACATCAAATGGCACTACTGAGCCTAAACGTTTTAAAGCATGATCATCACCATTGGCAATCGCCATCAGTGCTTTTCTCTTTAGCGAACGTTTTAGTGTGCGACGCAAGAAAAAGCCGAAGAACTGAAGGTAAGCAAGTCCCATCATCATACCAATCACCGGCGGGAAGTGCAGTGCAGCATGGAACGCGACAGCGGTAGCAATGGTTAAGATAAACAATAAAACGATTCGACGTGCACCACGCTTCAATTCTACGTGCACATGCGCCACATCTGGTTTTGTTTGTGGAATGAAGCGCGACATGATGATCGCTGGAACCACATAACTCACTACGGAGGGCACAAAGAGTGGCAAAAATTCAGAGAAGGAGACGTGCCCTGCCTGCCAAACCATCAAGGTAGTAATGTCGCCAAATGGGCTAAATGCGCCGCCAGCATTGGCTGCGACGACAATGTTGATGCAGGCAAGGTTAATAAAGCGTGTGTTATCGCCGCCAACTTTCATTACCACGGCGCACATGAGAAGCGCCGTCGTTAAATTGTCGGCAATCGGTGAAATGAAGAAGGCAAGGATACCCGTCAACCAAAATAGCGTGCGAAAGTCGAACCCTTTGCCCACCATCCATGCTTGGAGGGCGTCAAACAATTTACGCTCTTCCATGGCATTGATGTAAGTCATCGCGACCAATAGGAATAGCAGCAACTCAGCGTATTCAAGCAAATTGTGCTCAAGTGCCGCTTTAGCAACATCAATTTGGTCATGCTGCGAGTAAATATAACCGAGCATGGCCCAGATAATGCCTGCTGCTAATAACACGGGTTTGGATTTGCGCAGTTGTAAATATTCTTCGAGCATGACCAGTGCATAGGCAATGGTAAAAATGAGTAAGGCGACATAGCCAATGCTCGATTGTGTGAGAGGTAGCGGATCGGTACTGCTGCCAGAGGCGAATGCGCTGGTTGGCATTAGTAAAAAGGTGACAAAAGTCAGCCACAAGCTTTTCATTACTTCAACTCCTTGATAATTCGAAATGTAGATACTTCCTTGCGCTCGAATCAAAGATTATTGATGCAGTCTCACAGCTTGCTGCATGAGTGATATCGCCAAACTGAAATTAAGTGTCCTTGTTGGGAGGGGGGCATTACCACTCCACCCTTATGGGACGTGTTTACTTTCTTCAAGTTTTGCTGTTATCACTAAATTTGAATCATTGTAGAGGGTTAGTTTTGCGGCCTCGGCGCGAAATTAGACAACGGAATATGCTAAAGAATTTTGCTGCTGCTGTCTGTGAGGTAGGTGGAATATGGTTACCCTTAATAAAATATTTAATAGAAATCAGTAATTTTATGAACATTTATCATCGGCATTGTTATGAATTTTGGTTCTGACATCTGGCTATATATGCGTGATGTCACAAAATGTGACACTAAATTGCAGTTTGTAAACAGAACGGATGAGGCATTGATACGGATCAGATTTCTAGCACAGCAATTACCCCAAAATCGCGAGGTCTGTTCCTAAAAATTTTGAGGTGTAAAAAATGTCCACTCCCAATATAGATCGCAAGGTGACATGGGGATGCTATGTCGCACTCGCATTCGCTGTTGTGTTTTTCTCAGGTGCTATGCAGTCGAACGAATGGTACGGTGTTTTCGACTTTACAACGCTAAATGGCGCATTCGGTAGCGTGGCATACGGCGTGCAAGAAACCGCCGATGGTGTTCAAGCGACCATGACATCATTTCGTGGTAAAGGCGGCAGCGGTGCTCGTGATGGTTTCATCTTCGCACTAACGCTAATCCCAACGGTTATGTTCGCATTGGGCGTAATCAATGTACTTGAGCACTACGGCGCACTAGATGCTGCACGTAAACTGCTTACTCCTTTACTTCGTCCTCTTATGGGTATCCCTGGCAGCTCAGGTTTAGCACTAATCGCATCACTACAAAGTACAGATGCTGGTGCGGCAATGACTCGTCAACTAAAAGACGAAGGCCGTTTGACGAAGCGTGAAACTGACGTATTTACCATGTTCCAGTTCACTGCAGGTGCAGCGATCGTTAACTTCTTCTCATCAGGTGCTGTGCTATTTACGCTAACACTAGCGGATGGCTCAATGGCAGTAACCTCTTCAATTGGTCTTGCTGTTGCAGTGATGTTTGTATTCAAGTTTGTAGGCGCTAACTTATTCCGCATCTACCTAAATATCACTGAAGGCAAAGAAGACAAAAACGAAGCAGCACGTCTACAAGAGGAGAAAGCATAATGAGCGAAGTTCAACCTAAAAAACCAATGGTTACTGATATCTTTGTTGAAGGCGCTAAAAAAGGTTGGGTTATTGCAACCACATCAACTGTGCCAAACGTATTGATGGCTTTCGTTATCATTAAAGCGCTACAAATTACCGGTGCTTTGGATCTAATGGGTACGGTTTTCTCTCCTATCATGGCGATCTTCGGCCTCCCAGGTGAAGCTGCAGCAGTACTTATTGGTGCGTGGATGTCGATGGGCGGCGCTGTAGGCGTAGTAATCACGCTATTTGACCAAGGTATCTTAAACGGTGCACACATTGCGATTCTAGCTCCGGCTATCTACCTAATGGGTTCACAAGTCCAGTACATGGGCCGCATCATGGGTCCTATCGGTACAGAAGGTCGTTACATCCCAGTTATGATTGCTATCTCTGTGCTAAACGCATTTGGCGCAATGCTAGTAATGAATCTTTTTGTGTAAGGATTGATTATGAATTTTTCTCTAAATGACTACCTAGAAGAGCTTCGCCCACTGATTGATGTGGATTGTGGCACTTACACGGTTGAAGGTATCGAATTTATCGCTACTCAGTTTGAAGCGAAATTTGCTGATATGGCAGGTTGGAGCGTTAAACGTGTTGATTGTGGTAAAGCTGGCCTTGGCTTAGAAATCCGTAATAAACCAGACGCTGAAATCATCGATGTCATGATGATTGGCCACATGGATACGGTTTTCCCTGTTGGTACGGCAGCAGCACGTCCAATGACCAACGATGCTGAAAAAGCGTACGGCCCTGGCGTTTCAGATATGAAATCTGGCCTACTAAACATCGTTTACGCAATGCGCAACCTAGACCAGGCGGTATTAGACAAACTGTCTATCTGCATCTGTATGAACCCAGACGAAGAAACCGGCTCACTGGATTCAGTTGAGTGGATTCAGTCTGTGGCGAAAAACGCGAAAAACGTTTTGGTTGCAGAAGCGGCTCGTGCAGACGGCGGCTTAGTGAAAGCGCGTAAAGGCATGGCAGGTTACAAAATTACCTTTAAAGGTGTGGCAGCTCACGCTGGTAACGAACCTGAAAATGGCCGTAGCGCAATCACTGAGATGGCAAACTGGATTCTTGCGATCAACGCGATGACCAACTTTGAGTCAGGCACAACGTTAAACGTTGGTGTGGTATCGGGTGGTGCTGGTGCAAACATCGTTCCTGAGCATGCGCAAGCGGTGATTGACGTACGCTTCTGGAGCAATGAAGAGTACGACGACGTTGATACTAAACTACGTGCAATGCTTGAAACGCCTTTTGTTGACGGTGTCTCTATTGCGATGGAACGTGAGTCTTATAAGCCATCAATGGTGGCAAGTCCACTGACTGAAGCACTAATGGCCTTGGTAGAAGAGTCTGCAGCTGAGCTTGAAATCGCGATCAACTGGAAAGAAGTTGGCGGCGGTTCAGATGCGAACAACACGGCGATTCTTGGCGTTCCAACGCTAGATGGTTTTGGCCCTGTAGGTGCTGGTTTCCATAGTGATCAAGAATACTTGTTGTTGGAATCTATCGAGCCACGTATCCGCATGCTCATGCGCGTACTTGAGAAGCTAGCGAAATAAGCGCGTTTGTTCTACCGCTTAAATGGCTAAACCTGTTCCCCTAAATACAATCCCTCAACCTCGGTTGGGGGATTTTTTTATCATTAATCCTCGGTTCATCTACGCGACGTTAAACTGTCATCAATAGAGTCAGTGTTATAATTAAGTTTATCGACTTAATTAAACGATAGCTAAATGATAAAGGAGGCGAACATGAACTCAACGATTGAGCAGAAAGGGATGCCTGCAGAGCCAACGCTCGAGTTGCTTCAAGAGCAACAACCTGCCCCTGATGAAATGACCTTTTGGCGTAAAGTGAAGCGCTCAAGTAAAAAGTTAGGGGAAGAGATTGCGGTGACCGGAATTAAATCTTGGTTAGCAATGACAGACTCTCAAACTTCGGTACGTCATAAGGCGATACTTGGCGGTGCTCTGGCTTACTTTGTGCTACCTGTCGATATGGTGCCAGATGTGCTGGCTGGTGTCGGTTTTACAGATGATATGGCCGCAATGACGCTTGCAGCAAACTCAGTGGGTACGGCGATTACCGACCAACATGAACAAGCGGCGCGTGATAAGTGGCACTCGCTGCATGAACCGTCAGTCAAAGCTGATTAACGCTGCACTAAAATGAAAATCCACCTTACTCGAAGGTGGATTTTTTGTTGGGTCATCGCTACGTGCGATAACTATTTTCTGTTACGAGTGGTTCTGTTACGCGTGATTGTTTACGCTTCGCGCTTGGCGAGATGAACCTCTTCTTCTGAAGCCCCCGCTAATGGGTCATTAAAGCGTTCTTCGTTCAATGCCCCTTCAGATTTCGCCACAATAATGGTTACTGCGCTATCACCGGTAATGTTCACCGCGGTGCGGATCATATCCAGCAGGCGGTCAACACCCATAATCAGCGCAATACCTTCAAGCGGTAAGCCGACTTGGTTAAGCACCATTGCCAACATGACTAATCCCACGCCCGGAACGCCAGCCGTACCCACCGATGCCAACGTAGCTGTTAGAATCACCATCAGGTAATCGCCCATGGTGAGATCAATGTTAAACGCTTGAGCGATAAACGCCGTTGCTACGCCTTGCATGATGGCCGTGCCATCCATGTTAACGGTTGCCCCGAGTGGAATGGTGAACGAAGAAACTCGGTTATCCACGCCCATGCGATGTTTCGCGGTTTCCATGGTGACCGGAATGGTTGCGTTTGAAGATGCCGTTGAGAAGGCGAACATGATGGCATCTTCCATTTTACGTAGGAAGGTAAGCGGACTAAGGCCGGTGAAGCCTTTCAACATCACACTGTAGGTGACTAAACCATGCAATAGAAGTGTACCGGCAAGAACCAAGAAGTACTCAGCTAAGTTGATAATCGCGCTGAGGCCGATGTCGGTAAAGAGCTTGGCCATGAGGAAAAACACCCCAAATGGTGCCAGATTCATCAAGATCGCAACCAGCTTCATGATCACTTCGTTGAGATCAGTAAAGAATGCGGCAATTCGCTCGCCTGGCTTACCTGCAGCACTAATGGCGATACCAAATAACACCGCGAACACGATGACTTGTAGGGTTTTGCCTTCAGCCATTGCACTGATTGGATTGGTAGGGAACATATCAATGATCACCTGTCCAAGCGATGGCGCTTCAGCAGATTTAAATGTGCTAACAGCGGTAAGATCGGCCCCAGAGCCTGGCTGGAATAAGGTGCCCATGGTTAGCGCTAGAGTGATGGCGATTGCCGTTGTCGCGATGTAGAACGCTAAGGTTTTTCCGCCCATACGGCCGAGGGTTGAAAGGTCTTTTAGGGAACTGGTACCACACACGAGTGATACAAACACCAGTGGTACGACTAACATTTTTAGGCTGGCGACAAAAATCTGTCCGCCGACTTCAAATAATCCGTTTACGATGTACTCGTCGATAAATCCATTATCAGCAAACAGGGCGCGAATAGCGAAGCCCGTCAAGATACCCGCAACCATGCCTAGAATCACGCGGCCGGTTAGCGACATCGGTTTCTTGGTATTCATTTAGAACACTCCTTATAGTTATACCCCTTCAATGGGGAGGTGCGGGAGGTTAGCAGTGGAGTTGGTAAATCAAAAAGCAAAACTGTTGGTTTAGGGTTTCAGATGTGATCTAAATCACCATAAAAGTGTGATGATTAACAAAAAATGATCGATTTATAAATACAAAACTATCAAATTAAACTTTAAAGTAGCAAGAATTGATCACCAAAAAGTAAAAATGCGCCAATAAACGCCAGAATAAGCAACGTAGCCTTGCTAAGTTTATGAAATAGCTGCCTTGTTACGGCTTCATTAGCAATGGATACTATTGCCCTATGCGGGGATGAACGGCCACTGAATGGAGCCAACAACTGTGAGACAAACCGCCATTGAACCGTTACAATTTAATCAAACTAAATAAGTGGAATTAATATGAAAATCTGGGTTGATGCCGATGCATGTCCGGTAGTCATCAAAGAGGTACTGTTTCGTGCCGCTCAACGTACTGGTGTAGAAGTCACCTTCGTGGCAAATCAGTTTATTCGCACCCCTGCAGCGGCAAATATTACTAGTTTGCAGGTAGAGGCTGGGTTTGATGTCGCGGACAATGAGATTGTCAAACGCACAGAGGCTGGTGACCTGATTATTACCGGTGATATTCCTTTGGCGGACGAGGTAATTACCAAAGGGGGTCATGCATTGAGCTCACGTGGAGAATTGTTTACCAAAGAGAACATTAAGTCACGCCTGAATATTCGTGATTTTATGGAAACGATGCGTAGCAGTGGCATCCAAAGTGGTGGCCCAGCCCCTCTAAACCAAGCCGATCGCCAGCAGTTCGCTAACCAACTCGACAAATGGTTGGTGCAGTGGCAAAGGGCGCAAAAATAACCGCTAAAATTCAAGCTGTTTACTGGCTAACATCCAGCCTCTACACCGAGGTTGGGTTAAAGCTTGGTTCTAACCATCAGGCATTCATGCCATAACACCCTTGAACATCCGTATTGTTATCAACATCCTTTCTAAAACATAGGCATCTCTTGGAACAGAGTGATGTATCTCTGTGAATCGTAAAATCAGTGCTACAAATTTTGGTTCTTGGCCTCATTTCTAAAAAGTTTCCACTGAATCTCAAACTATCTCCTTGTATTGTTGTGAAAAACTATAAATTGAATATTTTTTAAGCGGTGTGGCGATATGTAATTTGCGGTTCCAAGGAGTAATAGAGTGGAAAACAAATGGGAAACATTTGCCCAA
>NZ_AFWF01000068.1 GCF_000222605.1 Vibrio ichthyoenteri ATCC 700023
AATTTGGTTGGTGGTCGGCGTGATTAGGCCGTAGCTCGAACTCGTGCCGTTTCATCGCAATATTCATGCTCAGCCAGCATAGTGCTCGTTTACCTTATCACGGCAGTTTATTCTTGGTGGTTACGCTAACAGCGTTATTTTTACTGAGTGCCTTGAGTGATGTATCGCCCGCGATGATGTTAGTCCTAGCTGTTTCGCAACCTCTCATTTTGCTGTTATTTGCCCATCAATTACGCTTATTCCCACTGCCATTTTCAGCGGTAAAATTAGCATGGCAAAGGTTTCGCGTATGAGTAGAGCCATCTCTCTTCCTCATTTAACCGGCTTGCTGCTTGTCTGTTTCATTCTGTCGCTTGCATGGTTAACCAATCCCCATCCAGCCATCATTATTGCACTGGGTTTATTACCACTCGGCGCACTCTTTGTCATCAACCAAATCTTTTGGATGGTAAGCTTATTTGTGCTGTTTTCTTTTTTTAGAATCCATGAAGCGTTTCCTGTCATCTATAACTTACGAATCCCATTATTACTCTCTTTGGGTGCTCTCAGCGCATTATGTTTTCATATTTTGATCAGTAAACAAATCAAACCATTTTGGCACCCTTGCCTTGGTTGGCTGATTGCTTTTTGGCTACTCATTTTCATCGGAATTTTATTCGCATCAAACCTTGGCGTTGCCTTTGAGTATTTTAAAAATGTTTACTGGAAAATCATCATCATGACACTGGCAATTGCTTGGCTAATTGAAAGTGAACTGAGCCTAAAACGAATGGCAATCATGATCGTACTAGCGGGCTTACTAATTGCCAGTGTCGCCATCAGTAATGCCTTGGGCGGCATTGGATTAGTTGAAGGATCGCGCGTAACCATTGGCCGAGACTTAGGTTCAATGCTAGGTGACCCTAACGACCTTTCACTGGTACTAATGTTCCCGCTCGCTTTTTCTCTGAGCTTGATGATGACGAAACAATTAGGCTGGGTGCGTATTCTAGGCGGCGTGTGTACTGTCGCGGCATTTTATGCGGTTATCGAAACCCAAAGTCGCGGTGGATTACTCGGCAGCCTTGCCATATTAGGTATTTTTGGCCTCAAGTACATTCGCTCCAAATTTTTACTCGCTCTACTGGGGACGATCGCCGTAGCAGTATTGTTTACCATGGCCGGCATTTCTGATCGGCAATCAGGTGGTAGCAGCGAGGCCGGTATTGATGAATCGGCGATGGGACGCCTATATGCATGGGAAGCGGCGTTCAAAATGGCATTAGATAGACCACTAACTGGTGTTGGCATCGATAATTTTTACTTCAATTACTACTTTTACAGTTCGCACTGGGATGGTTTAAATCACGCAGTACACAGTACTTGGTTTGGGGTAATGGCTGAAGCTGGTTTCGTTGGTTTATTTGTTTTTATCGGCATCATTGTTACGGTGATTAAAACCAGCCGTAAAAACCTACAAGCTTTAAAAGAAAGCGCGCATCACTTTTCTCCTTATGTCCACGCAACGGCTTTCGCCGTTTACGCCAGTTTGATCGGCACCATTGTGTCGGGAACCTTTTTGACTCAGGGCTTTAACTGGCCAATTTACATCCTTTCTGGCCTTGCTATTGCCTGTCATCGCATTATTCACAATGACTCTCAAAATGAGAATGACAATACAACCCGCAAACATGTCAACATAAACAACTGAATTTAAAGGCATACTTACTTGGCACGCAATATGAATTAGTTAGCTAAACACAATAATTAACGAGGCTTTTTATGTCAGTTTCGTCCCTTAAAATTTGGCTACAAACCCATCCTGATCCCCGCTATAGGAAACTATTTCAGTGGCTAAAAACAGCTCGCGCGGCAGATCTTCCGACCCCCCGCTGGTGGAATGTATCATTGTTTCATACGGTTCAAACACTGTCGCAAATTGTACACACTGTAATGCGGGTGCTCATTCATACTCCTGCATTTAAAGGGCGAACCCGTCGCTGTGGTAAACAGCTTTACCTCTATGGGGGGATACCTTTTGTCTCAGGGCCTATCGAAATCACGATCGGTAACCAATGCCGAATTTCTGGCCATACCACTTTTTCTGGGCGATCCCAAACCAAGCAACCCGCCTTGATTGTCGGCAACAATGTCGATATTGGATGGCAAAGTACCATTGCAGTAGGTAAAAAAGTGGTGATTGAAGACAACGTTCGCATTGCATCCGGGGCCTTTATCTTTGGCTATTCAGGCCATGCATTAGATGCACAGTTACGAGCTCAAGGCGCGGCGGATGATGATGCCAATGTGGGAGACGTGACGATAAAACGTGATGCCTGGATTGGTACCAATGTCACCATTTGCCCCAATGTCACTGTCGGCGAGGGGACGATAGTTGGCACCGGCAGTGTTGTTACCCATGACCTACCCGACTTTGTCGTTGCCGTTGGTAATCCAGCTAAAGTGGTACGCTACCTCAAGGAGCAAAATTATGCGTGATATGATTGTTTTCGGCGAAGATTTTGGCGGATTACCATCAAGCACCCAACACTTGATTCGTAATTTACCCCAAATGAGAAAGATCATTTGGGTCAATTCAATTGGGCTTCGACAACCAAAATTAAATAGTGGCGATTGTTATCGAGCAATGTCCAAACTCTTTGGACAAGCAAAGCGTGGATTTTGCACCCCATCTCAAGTACCAGACAATGTTCACATCGTTAATTTACGCACTATTCCTGCACCTGGTAGCCAAATTAGTCGCCAATTAGCAAGATCGATGATGTTGCAGCAACTGTTACCCATTCTTGAACAGCACCATATCGATAAGCCTATTTTATGGAGCTCGCTACCAACCGCCGCGGATCTATGTGGTCACCTCAACGAATCAGGCGTGATCTACTATTGCGGGGATGATTTTTCCGCGCTTTCCGGGGTCGATCATGACGTGGTCACAGAACATGAACATAAAATGGTTAAAAAGGCTAATATCATATTCGGTGCGAGCGAAGCGATATGCGCCAAGTTTCCCTACAATAAAACCGTATTGCTACCGCATGGCGTTGACCTTGAATTATTCAGCCAGCCAGTGCCAAAAGCAGATGATTTCCCGACAAGTGGCAGACCCGTTGCTGGGTTTTATGGCAGCTTGTCTAACTGGTTGGATTACGACTTAATCAATCTCGTTGCCCTAAATTTACCTGGGTGGGATTTTATCTTTGTTGGCCCCAACGAGATGTCCTATAACCCACTACCTAAACTGAGCAATGTCCATTATTTAGGACCCCGCCCTCACCATCAATTACCCCGTTACAGTCAGCATTGGCAAGCGAGCCTATTACCGTTTAAATCCAATCGACAAATACAGGCCTGTAACCCACTTAAACTGCTTGAATACCTTGCAGCTGGGTCGCCTATCGTGGCAACACCCTTCCCGGCGTTAGATCGTTACAATAAATATATTAATATCGTTGATAATGCTCACGAGATGAGTGAGGCACTCAAAATTACAACTTATGAAGCCAAACGATCAGCAGATATTGTGGCTTCCGATAGCTGGCGAGCACGGAGCCAATTTGTGCGCTCGCTACTGGATATGTTATGAGTAGCGTTACTTTGCGTCTCGCCGAGATTTTAAATGCCGCGTGGCGTCAACGTTACGTGATCATTCTACCCGCGTTGATCTTACCTTTTGTCGGCTTATTGGTCGGTAAATTGGCCCCTACGGTGTACGTCTCACACACCAGCATGTTGATCCAAGAAACAGCGAAAATGAATCCGTTCTTGGAAGATATTGCCGTTTCAACCATGTTAAAAGAACGCCTAAATGCGCTAAGTACGCTGCTAAAAAGTCGCCATGTCTTGCACTCGGTGGCTTCTGAGCAAGGTTTAATTAATAGTGATATGTCCCCTCTACAGCAAGAACGAATTATCCAAAATTTGTCGGCCAACCTTTCTGTCACTCAACCTGGTAAAGACTTTCTGCAAATAAAGTTAACCGCTGATAAGCCCGAAGGTATGGCATCGCTATTAACCGCCATCAGTGAACATTTTATTGAACAACTTTTAGCACCGGAGCGCTCATCAATACGTGACTCAAGTGAGTTTTTGACCATCCATATTGAAAAGCGTCGCAACGAGCTAGATCAAGCAGAGCAAGCTCTGGCCGAATATCGTAACCAAAATCTCGCCGTAACCCCTCGAAATGCAAAA
>NZ_AFWF01000067.1 GCF_000222605.1 Vibrio ichthyoenteri ATCC 700023
GACCAACGCTCTGGATTTAGACGTTTCGCTGCATGCAATACTTCCGAACGATACGCTAAGATCTCTCTGTCCTTACTATTATGACGCTGACACGGTGTCACATAATTTAGCTTGCTATGTTTGTGCTCTGTATTGTACCAACGCACGAAGCTTTCGACCCAACAACGACTTGCATCGAGATCGTTAAAACCCTTTGTTGGCCAGCTAGGCATGTACTTCACTGTACGGAACAGAGATTCTACATACGGGTTATCATCACTCACTCTTGGGCGTGAGTATGATGAGGTTATTCCTAACTCATCCATCTTCGCTTTGAACGTCAGTGACTTCATTGGCGCACCATTGTCAGAATGAAGCACAAGCGGCTGATTAAAGCACTGCTCTCGCATCAGCGTTCGTTGCAATAACAAGGATGCTAACTCACCACATTCTCGCTCATACACATCATAACCCACGATTTTTCGACTGTAGATATCCTCAATGATATACAGGTAATAGTGCTGACCGATCACTCTTGACGGTAAATATGTAATATCCCATGAGTACACCTGGTTAGCCCCTGTTGCTGTATAACTTGCCGGTTTACTTTGTTTTTGGCGGCTACGTTGACGACCTCGTTTCTGGAGTTGACCCTCTGCACTCAGTATCCGATAGTAACTCGATTCAGAGGCTATATACTCACCTCTATCAAGCAGTGTCGGGACTATTTGAGTCGGAGGTAAGCTTGCGAACTCAGAGCGGTTACACACCTCGATAATCGCATCACGCTCTTGTTGAGATAGCTTATTAGCAGGCTCTGGTCTGATGCATATCGGCCTTTTATCAGCTTGAACTTCACCTTGCTGATTCCAACGACGATATGTTCTCAAGTCAATCTGAACTTCATGGCAAGCCGGCTCTAAACGGCATCCGCATTGAATCGCTTCAAGGATAAGAGTCACTATGATCTGCCTTTCATCGGTTGGGGTTAGTCGTCCTCTAGCTCTTCCCCGTAAAAGGCTCTCAGCTTTTTTCTTAGTACCAAGAGGGCGGCCGTTTCAGCGAGCGCTTTTTCTTTGAGTCGTAAATCTTTTTTCAACTCTTTGATTTCAAGTTTGTCTGCTTTAGCCTGTTTTTTTGCTTGGGCTTCACTCTCTTTGTTCGACATTATTCCTTGAACAAACTCACTCCGCCAAGCCTGTACTTGCTCAGGGTACAAGCCCTTCTCTCGACAATATTGGCTGAGTTCATTTTCAGTCATTGAATAGGTTTCAGCGACAATGGCGAGTTTAGTTTGAGCAGACCACTGCTCTGATGAAGTGTTGCTATTTGGCACGGCGGCTCCTGAATCTCTGAGTTGCTGCCGCCAATGATACAGGGTCGCAGTGCTAATGCCTTCCTCTTCCGATACTTCTTTAACTGACATCGAATATGGAGGCAACAGCTTCTTCAATATAGCTTCTTTTCTTTCTACTGAGAAACGAGACACAATTACTCTTTATCACCCAAACTGGTTAAATTTTAACAGTGACAACTATCCTGCCAGAGGGGG
>NZ_AFWF01000066.1 GCF_000222605.1 Vibrio ichthyoenteri ATCC 700023
CACTTACACCTAACTCACAAGCAATGGTTCTTTGTGATTTGGTTTTGCACTCTTGTTTTAGAACTTCTAACCATGACGTCATACTCTCACCTCGTTGGGATATATCTTATTTTCATTGGCATCCCACAACCCTTTAGCACCCCGCTCTATTGGTGCTAAAGGCCCAGAATCCCGAATAAGAAGAAAAACTGCAGCATCTCCTAACTTAGGGGAATGGGGGCTCAAACGTCGTAAGTAACCAGCTTTATATAAACGGTTAATAAACTTTGATGCTGTACTACGTTTAGAGTCAGTGGCCATCATAATGTCTGTTATTTGAAATCGTCTTAGGACTCGCATACTTGCCCACATTTTTTGTCTTGGTCTATTTGGGGGCAATTTAGATTTAGTAGTTAAGGCTCTTCCTTTGCCAAAAGTAACTCCTTCTATATCTGCTACTTTGAATTTGTAGGGTCTTTCGGTACTGACCTTTTCAAGTCGATTATTTCTTAATAGCTGTTGTACAAAGTTAGACACATTGGTTTTAGGTACTTGAGCTTGTTGTGCGATATCTCGTACTGAAAAGGTATCCAGGACGAGCATGACCTGCCATGCTCGCTCTCTTAAACTAGTTTGTTCCATTAACATTCAGTAAACCTCAATAAATGTTTAAATAATTGGTTCATCTCCCCAATGGGTTGAATCAATTTTTTGCACATCATCTACTTGGGCTTTACGTTCAATTGTTTCCAATGCGATTGCGGTAAAACGGTAGTTCCCTTTTGTTTCAATCAAGACTCGTCTCAGCAAATCATCCGCAACTTTAATGCCGTCTTCAAACAGGTCGCGAACCATAATTTGTAAGTCGTCAATCGTTGCAGGCTGAAACTCATATCTCGCGGAAATACGACTATCTAATTGAGGTAACCCTGCGACCTTACGAGCAATTTTATCCATGCCCACCAAAATAATTGGTGTGTTGGTTAAGTCGTGAATGTCGCGGATCATTTCTAACAATTCTGGTTGGTCCATATAATAGTCAGCCTCATCCAAAAAAATCACTCGTGGCTCTACTGCTAACGCATCCACAGCTCTTTCAAACTTCGCCATTTTTGAACGAGGGCATTCTCTTATGCTTAACTCCTTCAGTAAGCGTTCTAAAAATGTAGACGCCGTCTCTAAACGAACTGCCCTGAGATAAATGCCATTGTCGATATTGTTTAATAACTTAAGTGTTGCGAAAGTTTTACCCAAACCTGGTCGACCATCCATAAGACCAATTCCTGGTACTGCAGGGGATCGAGTCAACAACTTGGTTAGTAATATGTTGGCTTGCGCCACGTTCTCTGTATAAGCAATTGTGTATTTCATAAGTTTACCTTTTAATTAACGTTTTACTTTTCGCTCAGGAGCTTCAGTACCAGCTTTCAACCTTTCCGCCATTTTTGCTGCATCTGGTTGTAGCTTTCTAAATCGATCCATCGTCATAATTTCTTCCTCAGTTAAAAGTCTAAAATCCTGTTGACGAAGGTAATAAGTAAATTCTTCAATTTGACTTGCAAATCGAGGCTTCGCTTGTTGAGCTTTGAAAGCTTGATCCATTTGAATTTGTTCTTTCCTTCTTCGCTCAAATTCACTCCTATCTAGACGCGGTTTTGATGGTTTATTGATGGCCTGTTGAGCACTTTGTACGGCTGTTGTTTCATGCTCTTTCCTTATATGTGGTAACCCTAAAACTGAACTATTCCTTATTTTGGCAGCGTCAAGAACATCCCTTGCAACCTCTCCAACACCAACTTTTCTACTTGCTTTTTTGAGCTCTTTTCGTTGTTGGGCCAATCTTTCATTTTGTTGACGCTGTGCTTCTTTCGATAATTGACTTAGCGAAATATTTTGACCTACAAGTTCAGGATTCTTAGCTACACAGACAAAAGCCATTGAACCTTGCTCAAAAACGTAT
The DNA here is from genome assembly GCF_000222605.1 of Vibrio ichthyoenteri ATCC 700023. Taxonomy (GTDB): domain Bacteria; phylum Pseudomonadota; class Gammaproteobacteria; order Enterobacterales; family Vibrionaceae; genus Vibrio; species Vibrio ichthyoenteri. The sequence goes on from NZ_AFWF01000066.1 coordinate 1,940, forward strand.
AATTGACCGACATCGTGAGGGTCCCAAGAACAAAACAAGCTATCTCCAATAAGAGCCCCAAGCTCAGGTGCAAAATAACTAATCCCCTCCACGACCAATCCTGCATCTTTATTCGCTACGCGCATCCCAGCAGAGCGACCCGACGCGGCAGGCACTGGGCTAAGTAAGATATCCAACGCTCGATCATCCGAAATAGTTCTTATCGTTGAACGTTTACTTTGCCACTTTTCGGTTGGAGTACATTTAATGGAACGATGCTGCTTATGCATGTAATGATGATTTATCCAATCATCTATAATTGCTTGAAGCTCCTTTCCTGTGAGTGCAACGTCTACATCTCCTCCTTTTGAAATACGAAGCTTTCCCTCTAGATCCTTATCTTTACGACGCGACAGAATCTGTTCTGCAAAACTTCTTCTTGATCTAAGCTCTTGTCGTTTAGCTACGTTATGCCCTGCATAGCCAGGAAGCAGCGTACTAATTCCATGAGCCCACGTTCTGAAAAATCGCTCAATATGAGGCTTTTCATCACCAGCAAAAGGCTTAGTTAATACCTGCTTGATATTCAACGCATCCAATACGCTCATTACTCTTAAGCTTGTATAATCCTTGCCGTTATCGGTTTTTACACTTTCAGGAACACCAAATTCCAATATTGCTTTTCGCATTAAAATACAAACAGCCTCGGCACTAGATGTAGGATGAACAATCACAATAGGTCGTCGGCTGTATATATCGATTGCACCGATAATGCTGTGCCTACCATCCATTAACATCACATCTGAAGGTGTTGAATCGAGTTCCCACATCTCGTTTATTCGAGTAATGCTTTCACAAGCATTTCCCCACGCAACTTGCTTCCTATTTTTGAAGTCATCAGGACTAGCCATTTGATGAAGAGCTAACTTAAATTCTCTCTTAAATGTTTCTAACCAACGTCTAACAGAGCTTAACGAAGGTAATTCTGTATCGATCTTTCCTAGTCCAATTTGTCCTCTTAAAGCTTCATGTAGATTGGTGGCCTGAATATCAGGTTTATGCCAAACAAGACCTCTACAAAATGCTTTCAGACTTTCATCCTGATCAATTAGGTGCTTTCTATCGGGCTTGTAGTTTCCAGCTAAAGCAACTGGACCGTTGCTATTCAGGGCACTTACCCACCTTTTTAGAGAAGCTCGGCTTAACTGTTTAACTTGTATCCTTACCTGTTCCGGTAGTTGTAAGCTTCTATCGTTATATCTAGTAACAAATTCATCATCACCTACAGCAATCTGCTTGTTAGCACTAAAGGGAACTATGAATTGTTTATAAGCAAAACAGATTTGTAGCCTTGCTTCGGCACGTTTTTTTGCGTTGCCTTGAAGCTGGTTAAAGTCAATTAATGCTTGTTCCTTACACATCTGTTGTTTGACTTCGTTATTTCCATCCTTCTGTTTATGTTTATTTCCAATCAGACTTCCTAACCTGAATGTTGGGTTATCTTTAGCAGCTCGCTCAGCTAAGAACTTTGCTAAATGTCCCTGCATTTCACCTGGCAAACTTGTGAGCAGATATTCAAAACCACCACCTCGCCCTTGTCTTTCTCGCTTAGGCCAGTTTTCTTTACCTGCACGTATATTTATGTTTCTTCGTGAAATTTTAGTCGCTGTTGCTATATCTAATGCACTTACCCAGTCATTCATGCTCCCCCCTTACTAGGTGTGTCCTCGTCCCATTTTGTGGTAATATAGCAACACGGTATTTTTGGCTTTCGTCCTCGTTTACGGTTTGGATTACCATCCTTATCGTATCGACTTGGCCAAATTAACTGAGGTTTAACACCTATAGCATCTGCAATTGCCGCTTCCGCTTTTGGATAAGGTCGCTGCAGAGCATGTTGAAATGTCTTTGGAGTCAAGCCGTGATGTATCGATAGTTGTCGTAGTGACCATCCTGCTTTCTCCAAAGCCGCTTTAATATCAGCACGATCCCAATCATCGTGCTCACAGGGTGCCAAACCTGTTTTTTTTCGGCGTTTTGTTGTAGTCATGCCCAATAATACAAACGCATCATTACGTGCCTACAAGCTTCTGAGTTACGTTTTTATGCGTTAAATCACCATTAAAACGTATATCATTGAATTTTAACGTGTTATTTTTCTTGGATCTTGCACATTATTACGTGCCATATAGATCCAGCTTAGAAAGGCATAACTTGGATCATGAACTCTTTGGAAGAACGATTAAAAGCCGCTAGAACCTACTTAGGTTTTACTCAGGATGAGATGGCTAATGCACTAGGCGCAAAAAAACGTGGTTACCAAGAAAATGAAAATGGTAAAACGAAACCACGAGCAGACATCATTGCTGGATTTGTAAAACTTGGGATCAATGCAAATTGGTTGCTTGTTGGAGAGGGCGAAATGAGCCTTAGGTCAAGTATTGACCTAGTACCCAATCCCGATACTATTTCCGTTGAAAACAGTGTTAAACAGCCTTTAAACGCTGAATTAGCGGCTGATATCATCGGTTCAGCAGATATTGATGTGATAAAAAAAGCAGTTGAAAAGCTGCAATACACAAGCTTGAAAACGGTAGTCGACAAATTTGAAGAAGAATATGTTTTAGTTCCTGGCTACCATGTTCAAGTTAGCACTGGACATGGGACATGCCCATTTGATGAAGGCGTAAAACGTCATCTTGCGTTTAGACGTAAGTATCTGAATTATCGGAAGTGTAAAGATAATCAGCTTGCCGTAGTCTTTAGTCGTGGCGATAGTATGGAACCAACTATCAAAGACAACGATAGCCTTTTGATTGATCTTAGTTGTGTGCAGCCCGTGGATGGGAAAATTTTTGTTGTACGCCTTGGGGATGATCTCTACGCTAAGCGTGTACAGTGCCTGGTTAATGGTGGCTTGACCTTAATTAGTGATAACAAAGAATACCCACCACAAACCATAACTCCAGAAGATCTAGGCTCTCTTAAAATTATTGGTCAGGTCATCTGGATTGGGAAAGATGTTTAAATCTCATATCTAGCGAACAAAAAAAATGGGCTCGGCAATTTAACTCAATTCAAGCGACAAACTTGGATCTAAGTTAAAATCTCTTGAGCCCTTTCTCCACAAGCCTTCCGATGTAATCCGGTCAATTCCTATCTATTCCTTAGTTATCTCAGTCTTAATGGTTTCCTACATTGCCACACATAATGACTTTCTATTGGCATACTTTGAATGCAAGCAGCAAGTTTCTTTTCTAGTACCGTGTTAATCAGTCTTTGTTTGTTTATTTTGCTATTCGTTGTTGTAAGGACAATACAAAATGCCTCTTGCATAGCATCTTCTCCAAGCGATATTTCCACTTATCTTACCCAACTCTCGTTGTCATTCAATAGAGAAACCTTGCACAAAAAGGTTAATTCACAGCGCAAATAATGATTTAAAACAAATAATCAAGTCATTTAGTTTGAAGTGCGTCGAATAAACAAAAGCAATGACACTCGAATGACGTTTATTGAGAAGCGCTAGGCTAGAATTAATTTGCACCGGGATTCTTTACCCCGTACGCTGCCGATATACCAATATGGTCTCGTTGGTTGAAACAACATGACATAGGAGAGATTGCCGACACAAAAAATCTTTGATGGTTCATTCATCATTCCAATGATTTAATCTATCGCGCAATGGATTCGATAATAGAGACTCGATATCTCGTTTAATGGGTATCGAATAATAAAAATTCTAACAATACAATAATGCCTATTTTGTTTGCTTCGCACCGGAGAAGAGATGAAAGAATATAAAGCCGCTTCACTAGATCACCAATGTTGCCCTCTATGCGGCAGTGATGAATACCTTATGTCAGGCTCAGGTTCACTACTGTGTGCCGAATGCGGATCATTTTTCGAGAATGTTCATCAAATTATCCGCAGTGAAACATTACATGTAAAAAGTGCAGTTCCGATTTATTCCAGCCACAGCTCAATGATGAATTAACCACAAATACAAAAAAGCCCCTTTCGGGGCTTTTTTCATATATAAGCATTTAACTCGTCAAGTCGATGTATTGTGGCATACGTACCGGGATAAGATCGTTGGTTGATCCCTTCCAACTGGATGGTTCGCATCCCCGCTTTAACCCCAGCCTCAAGACCTTTGGGGGTATCATCGACATACAAGCACTCTTCAACACGAAAGCCCATATTCATCGCGCTATAAAGAATTAGATCAGGTTCCGGTTTCCAACTATTGGTATCGAATGCGGAAAACACTTTACCTTTGAAATATTGATCCAAGCCCGTCAACTCGAGCGCATGGATGGTTTTATCTCGCGGACCATTTGACGCCACACAATAGCTGATCCCTTTACTGTCAAGAGTTGCTAACGTATCAATTACCCCATCCATCGGCTTAAGTTCTTGTTCAAATAGCTGCTTTAGTCTTTGCCGATACAAAGGTTCCAATATATCCAAAGAGACATTCAACCCTAGTCTGCGCTGCGTATCATTTAAAATGTCAGCCAACTTACCACCAACAAAATAAGACATCGCTTGCTCTACGGGCAAACTCGCTCCAAACTCCCCAAAAACCAATGACAAAGCACGGCAACATAATATTTCACTGTCGACAAGAGTACCTTCACAATCGAAGATCACACATAAGGTTTGTCCCATCTCGGAGCACCTCTATTCGTTATTTTTAGTCTCTAAAATAGTATGTCGATTATGAAATAGTGACAGGTTTGACTTAACAAATTGGCTTATTTAAACAAAACGATGACAAAAAATTGTGGGTAGGTCACCCTATGTATTGGTCTTGATGCATAACAGCTACTTATCCTTTGTCTGGATAGGCATTACGAATCGCAATAAAGTCGTCTAAATTATCGAGTAAAATCGTCGTAAGTTCTGGATCAAATTGAGCGCCATGTTCACGTTTAAAATGCTCGACCACTTCCTCTAAAGTCCATGCTCGCTTGTAACAACGGACACTAAGTAAAGCATCAAACACATCTGCAATGGCTGTTATTCGCGAAAATATATGGATATTCTCACCGGCCAATCCATTTGGGTAACCACTTCCGTCCCAACGTTCATGGTGCTCATGAGCCACTGTGGCAGCCAAATTAAACACTTCACCACTACTTGCATTGAGTAATTTATAACCATGGGATGTATGGGTCTGCATGATTTCCCATTCAGAGCTATCTAGTTGTCCCAGTTTTTCGAGGATCGATTCTGGAATAGCAATCTTGCCTACATCATGCATCGGGCTAATGATCTCTATCAGTTCTACTTCACGGTGACTTAAACCATGTAAACGCGCTAATAGAGAAGATAACTGTGCTACGCGCTTAACGTGATTGCCAGTTTCACCTGACCGAGTTTCGATCGCTTCGCCGAGTACGACGATCATATCTTTTTGTGTTTTCAAAGTTTTTTTCTGTAGCTGCACTATTTTCTTGTTCTTTTTGTTTAATTCGCGTTTTTGTCGAATCGTAACGGCTTGGGTAACGATCACCAGTGCCATGCAAAAAATGATCGAGGCAGCGATACTCAACAGCTGCCAATTAGACTTAATGAAGCTCTCAGGCTGATTAAGTATCAACGTGTTTTGCGGTAATTGATGTTCATCAATGCCAAACCGTTCTAGAGCTTCAAAATCAACCACAGGCCGACTTGAATGACCCACGTTCACCTCCTCAGAAAAATTCAGCGGGATGAATTCATCGAGCGCGAGGAGCATTTCACGGCCAACTTGCTCAGAGCGATTGACGTAGCCACCAAAAATACCATTGGTAATATAAAATTCCCAAAAGACGAATACTGGTGCTGGACTATTGATTGCTATCTCTTGTGCGACATACTGATAACGATGATAAATGCCTCGATCGATATCGGTGTTGTAGTGCGTCAAAATCACAGCATCATCTGGGCTTATGCCCTGCAGTTCTTCACCGACACGCGCCAGTGGTATATCGCGAATCTCTATCACCTCGATACTGCTATTACGCGCCAGCACTTCAAGTGCTTTCTCACGCACATATTGCGATGTCGTGCTGCGATCAGAGATGTAGTACAAGCGCTGTAAGTTCGGTCGAACACGACTCATCAATTCAACGGTTTTATCAATTTCATCGCGTTCATAAATGATGCGATAGCGACTGGTCACTGCTGACAACGTCGCACTTTGGTTGTTAATACCAGCCGCAATGATTGGCAATCCCTTGAATGGGTTGTCAGGCCACTGGTTAATAAGGTCAAGTGCATTATCGTCAGTAACTAAGACGGCATCAAACTGATAATGTTGGTACTTAGTGTTGAAGTAACGAATAAACTCACTGTAGTAGGTCTCATTATAGACCCGCTTAGTATCAAGGTATTCTAAGGAGAGTTTCAGCTTGGTGTTGGATTTTGCAATCGCCTGCTCGATGCCAGATTGAAAATCCGCAGTCCACTGATAAGACGGCGAGTAAGAATGCAGAACCAAAACGTTCTTGTATTGCCATTGATTTGCCTGCGAAAACGATGATGTCACGCAAGCTACAACTAATAATAAAGATCGAAATATATAGGCCACTGGATTCTAAATATCTTGCTCATTAATAAGACAAGAATAACACAGCCGTCAATAAAGGCTTAGATAAGCATCAGATTTCAAGAACTACATCACCATTACCTACGGGGATTGAACTCTTAGTAAGGAGTGATTTAACAAAGCTCATTTTACTTTCGCTATGGGTATCGTTCGTGGTGATGTCAGACACTAAGACTTGCTCATTACTGCGCGTCAAAATAGCGGTCGTGACAGGCTCACCGTTCTGGAAACCGATGTACAATTCACAAGGTTCGGAATAAATAATTTGAGTCAAAAACTCAATCATCATTTGCTGATCTCCGTCCGATGCCCACTGTTTAGAATAAAGCAATGCGAACATAACGGTAAGACGGTGGAAGTCGACCAGATAAATATCTTCCGCAGCAAAGGTGTCACCTGCTGAATCTAATGTCGCAGCTGTCAGTATTTGGTATTGCTTGTGCTCCACACTCGCTTGGTAAAGAGCACGACCAACGAGACTTTCTTTGGTTGGGAACTCAACGTCAACTTGCGCATAAAGCCAGTTGTTTTTAATCTCTGCGATAGCAAAATGTTCAATAGTCATAATTTATTAGCCGTACCTAATCTTTCTATGCTGAGCTTAATCAGCCCCCTGCCTGAATACAAGCAATAAACCACTTCAACTCAAGAAATGTTGTTAATCTTCATCACTGACCAGACAACGAATATGTTAAACTTTATAAAAATCGAACAATGGAATTGAATAATGTTGAAAAAAATTTCCGTGGTTTTGCTGGCTAGTGCGGCTCTTGCAGGCTGCGACAGTGGCGAAGTCGGTGATGTGAGTTTGGGTATTTTTACGATGAAAGATATCAAGATCTCTCATTTAGATGACGACAAAATACCTGGCGTAACCTGTCATATCGCTTCTATAGAAGCCAATTTTTCACTCGCAGATCCAAGTGATAGCTCGATATCATGTCGTCAGACTGGTGACATTACCCCAGAAATGATCGCATCTATCGATAAAAGTGCTTCTGGCGAAGTGGTCTTCAAACAGTCTAAAAGCATCTTTTTCAAAACAATGAAAGTTAGACGCATCTACGATGCTGACAATCAGACACTACTTTATTTGTCTTACACAACTAAAGAGACTGAGGGCAGCTTCAAACACAGCCTCTCAACGGTGCCTTTGTGGGGAACAAAAGCTTACGGCTCCTATACTCCTGAGAAATAGATTAAAAAAGTGCCAATCGCTCTCGCTTGGCACTTTAATGTCACCTAAATGAAAGAATATCTTCATTAATGTGATATGATGCAGAAAATTTCCTACTCCCTTTTAATGATGAAGTTTCCTGGCCAGCGTAAATCTCAGCACTACTTTCCGACACATGCTCGTGATCCATTGATCAATCAGGCGAAGCAACCATCAAAACTCTACCGCCCAATTATTGTTGGCGTGGGGCAAACTATCGTCGACATTGAAGCTCGCGTCGATGACGAGTTTTTGTCCAAATACAATTTGAGTAAAGGTCACTCTCTCGTTCTTGAAGAAAGCCAAGCTGATGCGTTATACCGCGAACTTGTTGATCGCGAACTGATTTCTCACCAATACCCTGGTGATACAATTGGTAACACGCTACACAACTACTCAGTGCTAGCAGACAGCAAGTCGGTTTTACTTGGCGTGATGTCACGTAACATCGAGGTAGGCTCCTTCGCTTACCGCTATTTATGCCGAACTTCAGCACGAATGAACCTTAACCACCTGCAAACGGTTGAAGGCCCTATTGGTCGTTGTTACACCTTGATCACGGAAGATGGCGAGCGCACCTTTGCCATCAACGAAGGCCACATGAACAAGCTGCAACCTGAAAGCATTCCTGACGATGTTTTCGACAAAGCGTCTGCTCTTGTTGTCTCTTCATACCTGATGCGCGGTAAACCTGAAGACCCTATGCCAAAAGCAGTCGCTCGCGCGATTGAAATTGCCAAGTCTAAGAATGTGCCGGTGGTACTGACTCTTGGAACTAAGTGGGTCATTGAAGGCAACGCCGAGTGGTGGCAAGAATACCTAAAAGAAAATATCACGGTTGTTGCGATGAATGAGGAAGAAGGCCAAGCTCTTACTGGCTTTAGCGATCCTCTTCAAGCGGCAAATCGCGCCTTAGAGTGGGTTGATCTTGTACTCTGTACTGCAGGTCCTAACGGTCTTTACATGGCGGGTTATAGCGACGAAAGCTTGGCTCGTGAAACAGAACATCCAATTCAGCACAGCACTATTTCGGAATATAACCGCTTTGAATTTAGCCGTGCAATGCGCAAGCAAGATTGTGATGAAGCGGTTAAGGTGTACTCTCATATCGGTCCTTACTTAGGTGGCCCAATGGAGATCAAAAACACCAATGGCGCAGGCGACGCGGCACTATCAGCCCTACTTCACGATATGGCTGCGAACAGCTTCCATGAAGTTACTGTGCCTAATTCAGCAAAACATGATCACAGCTACCTAACGTACTCTTCATTATCGCAAATTTGTAAGTACGCAAACCGAGTTAGCTATGAGGTGTTAACCCAACACTCTCCTCGCCTTTCTCGTGCACTTCCAGAACGCGAAGACAGTTTGGAAGAAGCATACTGGGATAGATAATAGATCTTGTTAAATAAGGCCGCTAAATTAGCGGTCTTATTTTTATATGCCTATTATGGTTTTGTTTTAATCGATAGAAATATACGGATAGAACACCAAATTGTCGCCTTCGACCATATAGCAATCCATCTTTGCTGCATGCGCCGCTTTTTTTCCCAACTCAGTATCTTCAAAAACCACGCAAAGACTAGGCTCAAGATTTAGTAATTTGGCCGCTTTTAAAAAGGTATCTGGATTAGGCTTATGCGCTTCCACATCATTAGCCGATACCAAGACGTCAATACTCTCAAACAACCCTGATTGACGTAGCAAGCGTTCCGCAAGTACACGCTGGCTGCCGGTCCCTATTGCGATCGGCTTTTTGCCTGCATAGGTTTGCAACACCCTGTTTGTACAATCAATTATCTCAATATCTGTCGCTATCTCATCAAATGTTGCCATTTTAAATCGAGCGATTTCTTGCGCATCCAATTGCAAGCCAAACTCACGATTGAGCTCAGCGACAATCTTGTAGCTCGGCATTCCACCTAAACCATTTAACCAATCTCGAGAAAAGGGAAAACCAAATTTATTGGCGGTTATTTCCCATGCGTTTAGATGCTCTGGCATGCTATCGAGCAAGGTGCCATCCATATCAAATATAAATCCTTGGTATTGCTCGTACTTTTTCAGCATAATGTTTACTTTCTTCTTATAATCAGATATTTAAAACTTAAACGTTTATCTTTGGTACCATTTTTTGAATAGTAATTTTCAAAAAATAATCTTAAATAAATTTAATGTAGTAGCTCTCGGAAGTCCTTATGAAAATTAAAACTAAGCTTTATTTGTTAGGCGCCATCGCCATCTTAGGAATAGCGACTTTACTGTTGACGACTGTCCACTTTGCAGACACCACTAAACAACTCAATCAAGCGAATCAACTAACCAAAGATCTTGAAATCCAACTGCTTAATCTTCGACGTAATGAAAAAGATTTCTTACTGCGCAGTGACCTAAAGTATCTCAATAAGTTTAACGATAATCTTGAAACATTTCTCAATTTAGAATCACAGCTTTCTATCATTCTATCGTCAAACAACCTTGTCAGCAGTCGTGGACTGCAAAATGATATTCAAACTTACCAAAGCACGTTCTCAAAACTGACCAAAGCTTACGAAGTGTACGGCATCAATGAAGATCAAGGTTTATTGGGTCAATACAATCGTTCACTTTACGATTACAAATCCAAACTGACGGTGGAAGAGTTGGTCAATCTCATCGCCTTTGATGATAAAATTCAGCAAGGCGTGATAAAACCGGAACTACTTCCGGCACAGGCGAGCGATATTCTGACTTCCGCAACCGCACTGACAAAGCAAAAGCAAATTATTGGCCTTAAATATAACGAAGGTCTGCTGGGCGAAACACGCAAAGCCTCTCACAACATTGAGCAGCAGTTTGATAGCTTCTCAGCAGCATTGACAGAAGAAACCAACCAGGCAATTGAGCGTCAAACCTTACTTAAACATTCTGTTAGTCTCATTATTGCAACGATTATCCTCGTTTTTATTGCCCAAATAGCACGAACTATCATTTCCAAAATCAATTCACTGCTTGTCGTGATTCGCAACATCGTTGATACCAATGATGTATCTCTGCGAGCGAAACTGCAAGGCAACGACGAATTGGTCATGTTAAGTCGTTACTTTGATGAGTTGTTAGAAAAACTGGAAACACTAATCTCTGGCTCGCAGACCAAATCTCACCAGCTCTATACCAGCACAAGCAATATGCACAATGAACTCGAATCAGTTATTCAGCAGTTCCAAGTGCAAGCCGATCATACCTCTAGCATGGCCCTTTCTGTTCAAGAGATGGTCTCAACCATTAGTGAGATATCCGAAAGCACTTCAGTTGCGGTTGAGGGAGTACATCAAGCCTCACAGAATGCCGATACCGGCCGAGAAGTGGTGGTGGATACGGTCACCAATATTACCCAATTGTCCGAGCGCCTTGCCAATAGTCAAACATCAATAAGCTCGCTTAACCACCATGTCGCGAAGATTGGTGATGCGGTTAATATCATTCAAGAAATTGCCGAGCAAACTAACCTGTTAGCACTCAACGCAGCAATCGAAGCGGCGCGCGCAGGTGAACAGGGGCGTGGTTTTGCCGTTGTTGCTGATGAAGTAAGAGCACTCGCGAGCAGAACGCATCAATCAACCACCGAAATTACGAACGTTGTCGATGCGATTCAAGCACAAATGGCTACGGTTATTAATGATATTGACCAGTGTAATGAGCAGGGCCAACACACACTGAATGGATCGGAGCAGCTTGACCAAAGCTTGCAACAGATTCTTACCGATATGAATAACATCCAAGCAAACTCAGAACGTATCGCCTCTGCAATTGAAGAGCAAGGTGCGGTTATGGTGCAAGTGAGTGACTCTATCACTGAGTTAAACACCATTTCAGATGGTAACACTCAATCGGCCAAGCATTGCTTAGTTGAAGTGGACAAGGTTGCTGAACAAGCTTGCGAAATGGATCATGCGGTGGCTGAGTTTAAAACCACACAAAATGCTTAAATATGTTCGCAGGTACTTTAAGCTAACTGCCTGAGCAGATCTACCACGATAAATGACAAAGCCCGCGTTCAAGCGGGCTTTGTCATTTCAATCCGCCTCTCTCACTGCGCAGGCATAAAACACCGCGCTGCAGTGACAACCTTTCGTCAATTGCGGCAACTTTAGCACTTTGGACGTTTATTTAACTCATCGCCATATTGGCAGCAACCACCAGCAATAACACAGCAAAGAGCTTTTTAATCGTGGTAACCGGTAAGTAGTGCGTTGATTTGGCACCTAAAGGCGCGGTAAACCATGAGGTGCACACAATACCAAATAAAGCCGGTAGGTAAACAAAGCCAGCAAAGCCATCAGCCAAGGCAAACTGACTGCTGCCAGAGCTGATGTAACCAATCGAACCAAACAACGCAATAACAATTCCACACGCAGACGCACAGCCGATGGCTTTTTTCATATCAATTGAAAAAAATGTGAGCAACGGAACCAAAAGAGCCCCTCCGCCAATACCTATCATCGCTGACAACGCCCCAGTAATTGAAGTCAGTACCGCCAACAACCCCCTATTTGGAATTTTGTGTTTATCAGTGCCACTTTTTTGCGTACTGCTGTAAAACATTTTCAGCGCGATAAGCACCACAGTGACCGCGAAAACTAGGCGAACGACCTTTTCGGGTAGGAACGCCGCAATAAAACCACTGATTAGCGCACCGACGGCGACCCCTATCATCACCCAAGGCGCTAAATCCCAAGGCACGTTGCCATTTTTATGATGTGCAATAGCCGAAGACGTTGATGTAAATAATATCGATGCTAATGACGTTGCAATGGCTGCAACCACAACCTGTTCTGGAGGTAAAACTTGGAAATGGAGCAAAATAATGCTCAACACAGGGACAATAACCAGCCCCCCTCCAATGCCTAATAACCCAGCTAAAAAACCAACACCACAACCCAGTAGTGCACAATATACAACTAACAACAATAATTCACTCATTCCATTCATCCATTAATGTGAGTCTTCATTCCGCTTTAAAAGCCAGCTTAACCCTACGTAAACAAGGGTTTAATTTAAGTCACTTTCTTTTAATTCCGTGAATATACCTGACAAAGAGATGAACATTCAAACAAACAGAACATGAAAATAACTCATACTCCAAATGAAATAAATCCAATGTTAATCGTCATTTAATCACTGTAAAACTCTCTATAAATCATCACCTATAGCAACGTCATTAAAATTAGGCTCTCAATAACAACACAAAAAATGTCTTATCTCGCTATAACGTTAATTGGATACCAAGCACCATGAATAAAGACTTCACTTTTACTATTAAACAACTTTCTCTCGATGAAAATTATCACCCATCAGACAGTACCCGCATTACGACCAATTTTGCTAACTTAGCGCGCGGCGAGAATCGCCAAAGCAACTTACGTAATGCTCTAAAGATGATAAACAACAATTTCAACTCGTTAGCTCATTGGGACAATCCTAAGGGTGACCGTTATTCTGTCGAGCTTGAGATTGTTTCTGTTGACATGGATTTAGAAGACGGTAAAGACGCATTTCCATCCATTGAAGTACTGAACACATACATTATCGACCATAAAACTGACCAGCGTATCGAAGGCATCGTGGGAAATAATTTTTCCTCTTACGTTAGAGATTATGACTTCAGTGTATTACTGCTTGAGCACAATAAAAACCAACCCAAATTCACCGTCCCTAACAAATTTGGTGAATTGCATGGCAAACTGTTCAAACACTTTATTAACTCTGATGTTTATCAGCGTAATTTTAATAAAAAACCCGTTATTTGTTTAAGAA
>NZ_AFWF01000065.1 GCF_000222605.1 Vibrio ichthyoenteri ATCC 700023
AGGAAAGGGTTATCAAGGGAAAAGCCCTATCCAGAAAGGGACAAAAGGGAGCAATTGGATATTAGTGTGCAACCTCGGCATTCACGCATGTGAAACCAATAACAAAAACAGAAAATAACATTTAAAAACAACAATATAGATGTAAGGCTAGCTTTCGGCATCCATAAGTTCACGAATGAAATCTTTTATTTTTTTCTTTTTATCATCTGGCACTTTGCGTAAATTAATTATTGCAGAATCTTTGCTTTTAATTGAAAACGTCACACCTCTACCAAGATTTTCTACCTTTAACTTATCCTTTTCTTTGTTTTTTGGTGTACGAATCAGTCTATCTTTTGCCGTACCAATTATATGACAGACTAATTCTGTATGCTCTTCGGGGGTGCAAGCATTCTCCAATGCTATTACTAATTCACCCTCAAGATCATCAATAAAGGATTGAAGCTTAATATCTCGAGACTGCAATACTTTTGTTACATTAACAAGTAACTTAGTGTGCTTTTGAGAGGCTATTAAACTATTATCAAGAAAAAGGTTTAGTAACTCATTTGGAACTTTTGCGGCATTTATACATAACGAAAGATACCCTGTGGAAACACCTTCGGCATCTGCCATCGTTTTTGCATCAGGGTAAATTCCTTGTGATAATTTTGCTTGATAAAAACGCCCCCACTCAACGTAAGAAAGTTTCTTTTTTTGTTCAGAAATTCGTACTATTTCTTCGGCATCTTTGAGAGATAATTTGCAATTTGCAACCTCAACAACATATTGACAGTTCTTTATAATGGCAGCCTTTCGCCTTCTTGAACCATCAACAATTTTTACAATACCGTCATCTAAATACCCAATCGCAGGATATAGCTGTATATCATCGATACTTGATATAATATCCTGTAGATTCTCCGCCGTAAGCTGCTCTTGATCTCTAATATTAGAGACGTCAACAGCAGTACTAGACTCTATATCACATCTATCTTTAAACCACCGAAGTTCAAGCTCAACTAGCTTTCCAGAACCTAACTTTAACTTACGCAAATTATTTTGAACATTCGTTGCAACACACTCATCATGAACACCTATATTTTCTATGGCCGACTTTCTTTGTTGCAATCGCTTTGCTAGTGCATTATTACTCATACTTATATCACTTAAATATTATTGTTTCTTATGGTAATGCATGATCATCTCAATTAATTCATGC
>NZ_AFWF01000064.1 GCF_000222605.1 Vibrio ichthyoenteri ATCC 700023
CCTTTTATTAGTATATGCAACATCACACTCACAGCAAGATATTTAACAAAGCGCATTAATGATTCTTATTACGACAAACAACATCGCAGCGCTCGGATATAAATATATACGAGCACGTCACCCTCATTTTTTTAAAAAGCTCTCAAGTCAATGAATCAGCGTGTTCAATAGTTGTACTCCATTTAAGTTTTACTGATATACTCGTATCATATTTAAATTAATGAGTACAACATGAGAAAACTGACCTTTAATTATCTCCGCGTGTCAACAAAAATTCAAAATACCGAACGACAGCTTGATAATGTTCCTTGCGACAGGCAATTTATAGACAAGGCATCCGGTAAAAATAGAGAGCGTCCAGCATTGGATGCAATGTTGAGTTTTGCGGATTCTGGTGACCATATTAACGTTCACTCAATAGATCGACTTGCAAGAAACTTGAAAGATCTAAGACAGCTTATTGATGAGATAACTAGCAAAGGCTGTACCATTCAATTTCACAAAGAAAATTTAACATTTAGTGGTGAGGAAAGCCCTTTTCAAGATCTGATGTTGAATATGTTAGGGGCTGTTGCAGAGTTCGAACGAGCCATCATCAACGAACGTCGACTAGAAGGCATCGCCAAAGCAAGAGATAAAGGCGTTCAATTTGGAAGGAAAGCAGACCTAGATCGTTATGACAAGATCAACGAGTTGTTGGCCTCCGGCTTATCACTAAGAGCAGTGGCCAAAGAACTTGATTGTGGTTTATCGACGGTGCAGAGGGCGAAGGCGTACAAATAATATTAACACGCTTCTCTTGCATCAAAATTCAGCCAATAATCGTCATATTTCACACATGTCGAATGTTAATTCCCATAAAAAGAAAAAACAATTAAATTACTATTCACTGTCTTTTTTAACTATTTTTCAAAACGTTCTATCAAGTTATACCTCCTAACGATAAGGAAATAATAACCGTACCCAAGCCCTAAATCCCGAGTTTGCAAGCGTACGCAAACTTATGCAATATCGGCAATGACACAACTCGCATACCAGTTAAAACTATATAACTGTCAGCGCTGGCGTTTTTCGTATTACTAAGAGAAATTATTATGAGTGATAAATTAAAAACGAAACCTCTTCCTTCTTTCGTTGAGGAACGCCTAGACTTTTATATTCAAGACTTGATCGAGCAAAATGAGAGCCAAAAGCACTTGGTTTTGGGTAAACGGCCGCAATCAGGAGCAGTAGTTATGCAAAGTAACGACTACTTATCATTATCTCACAATAATGTAATTCAAAAGGCACATCGAGATGCCATTTTTGAGCATGATGACAATGTAGTTATGTCTGCGATCTTCCTACAAGATGACGATTCTAAGCCTGCGTTTGAAGTGCAATTAGCCGATTATGTAGGCATGGAAAGTTGTTTGCTTTCGCAATCAGGATGGGCAGCCAATATCGGGCTATTACAAACAATTTGTCCACCAAATACACCTGTATATATCGATTTTTTTGCTCATATGTCTCTATGGGAAGGCATCCGAGCAGCTGGCGCACAAGCACACGCTTTTATGCACAACAGTATGAGCCACTTACGCAAACAGATACAGCGTCATGGCTCTGGTGTCATAGTGGTCGATTCAGTTTACAGCACCATTGGAACCATAGCGCCGCTTCACGACATCTACGAAATGGCACGTGAATTTGATTGCGCTCTAATTGTTGATGAATCCCATTCACTAGGCACTCATGGTCCAAATGGAGCAGGCCTAGTAAAGGAACTTGGCCTAACCAACCAAGTCGATTTTATTACCGTAAGTTTAGCTAAGACGTTTGCATATCGCGCAGGGGCTATTCTTGGTCACAAAAAAATAGCCAGAACACTTCCGTTCGTAGCATATCCAGCAATTTTCAGTTCTACGGTATTACCGCAAGAAGTCATTCGTCTTGAGAAAACTCTCGAGGTGATTAAAAAGTCGAATGATAAGCGAAGCTTGCTATTCCAAAGAGCTAAAACACTAAGAACAGGTTTAAAGCAAATTGGTTTTAATATACGTAGTGAATCTCAAATTATTGCTTTGGAATGTGGGAGTGAGCGGAATACTGAGTATGTCCGCGACTTTCTTGAGGAACGTAATGTGTTTGGGGCGGTATTCTGCCGACCAGCGACTGGAAAAAACAAAAACATCATACGATTTTCAATCAATGCCGATATGACTTCTCAAGATGTAGATCATGTACTCACTGTTTGCCAGGAAGCATTCAACCATCCAGAATTAGAATTCGTATAGCGAATCGAAAGAGCTCAGTGGAATACTGAGCTCTTAATCCAGTTAAGACCAATTTAAGGCATTAAATCCAATTAGAAATCTTGTCGAGCAACCTATTTTTATCTACCGGTTTAATAATAAAATCTGACATACCGGATAGACCAATACTCTCAATACCAACAGGCGAACTGTCTCCCGTATGAGCGATTATCGGTATGCAAGAATAAGACTTATTTGAGGCACGAATACGACGAGATGTCTCTATCCCATTCATAACTGGCATTTCAATATCCATTAAGATCAAATCAATATCATTTGTATCCAACGCATTTATCGCTTGCTGACCATCTTCTGTTTGTATTACCTCAAACCCTTGCTTTTCAAGCAACATCGCCGTAAATTTACGCAAGGAACTATTATCATCTACAACCATAATCGTTCGTTTATTGGTTGTATCCTTTGGTTTAGTTAATACTTGAGGAGCCACATAGTTTGCATCATAAAGCATACTATCAATAGCTGATCTAATGTTTAATAACCAGACTTGTATCTCCATCCAAATCGGCTCAAAAGAAACCTTTCTGACTCTCTGGATTGGCTGATTTTCAAACAAATAAACGATACAAGCTTCAGTGAGTGAAAATAATGACTCCATCTTATCGATATAATTACCTAGAACATCAAAGCTTTCTATATCGACAAAGATCAAATCGTATTCGAATTCATATTCTTTCTTCTTAAGTAGCTCATCAGCATCCAATACCGTCAAATTGAATCCCATAACACTAGCAATATCTGTCATCTTCAACACCAAAATAGGTTGATCACTAACGAAGAGTATAGATTTCAGCTTATTTAACTCACTTTTAATGTCCTTAACTTCCTTTGAAATGACTGGTAAAAACGTTAACGTAAATTGTGACCATTCTTCGATTTGAGATTGACACTGAATATCCCCCCCAAACGCACGCATGACCTTCTTACAGAAAGATAAGCCCAAGCCATAGTGGCCTGACTTACCTGTCGTATAAAAATCATTAAAAATGCTTGGCAACACATCAGCCGCTATCCCTGAACCGTTATCAGTGACCACAATTTTGTGACAAAACTCCTCAGTGTACATGGTAACGTGAATATGGAAATCTTCCGCTCTACGATGGTGGAATGAATTCTTAAATAAGTTATACATCACATACTTCAACAGCGTGTCACTTCCTAACAAAAATCAAATTCATTACGAACATCTAATGAGATCACCAAGCGATCGGTCAAACGCTTATAGCTAAAGCTTTCAATCGCACTTTCAACCACAGATTTAGCTGAATGTT
>NZ_AFWF01000063.1 GCF_000222605.1 Vibrio ichthyoenteri ATCC 700023
AAAAGTAGTCGTAAATTCAATCAATTGAATTCACGATCAAATTCTAGGTTCTTTTTATTCTTGAAGTAAAGCTGGTGACACGTGATATGGTTTTACCATTTCGCCATCATCGTTGCTCGAAAGATAGTAATTATAATCATTATGGGTTGTTTCTTTTATTAAAGATTTAGATGTTGGATTAGCGAAAGTAATCGAATGTATCGGATCACTATATTTTGCATTTGTTTTTAGCTCATAAAGCTCTCCATTTTCAAGGTCAAAAATAATTTTATATGGTCTATTTTCACCTATATTCGACTCATGGAGTTTAATATTATTTGATTCAATAAACGGGAGTATTGTTTTAAAGAATCCTGAATCTGCCCCGAGATTACCAAGAAAGCTTCCTACAA
>NZ_AFWF01000062.1 GCF_000222605.1 Vibrio ichthyoenteri ATCC 700023
CTTCGCTCTTGAGGATGACAGCACAAGCTTGGAACTTCGATTGCGTCATTCTCGATAGCGACGAAGGAGTGTAGTCGGGAATCTTTCACAGAACGAACCACTGCCGCCTCTCGAATCTAGGAGCGAAGCTCGTTCTCTATTCTACAACAACAAAAAAAAGGCCGATGTTTCCATCGGCCTTTGCTGTTCATAGGGTTAAATTACGCAAATTGCGCTTTAACGTGCTCAACAATGTCAGCCATTGCTATTGCGGTTTTCTCACCTGAACGACGGTTCTTATATTCAAAGTTACCTTCATCCATGCTGCGATCGCCAATTACGATCGTGTGAGGGATACCGATCAGCTCCATATCTGAGAACATTACGCCTGGGCGCTCTTTACGGTCATCAAATAGAACTTCGACACCCATAGCCGTGAACTCAGCATATAGCTTTTCTGCCGCTTCTTGAACGCGCTCAGATTTGTGCATGTTCATCGGTACGATAGCCACTTGGAATGGCGCTAGAGCGTCAGGCCAGATGATGCCGTATTTATCGTTGTTTTGCTCGATAGCGGATGCCACAACACGTGAAACACCAATACCGTAACAGCCCATCTCTAGGATTGAGTTTTTACCGTTTGAATCAAGAACGCTACAGTTCATTGCCTCAGAGTAAACATTACCTAGTTGGAAGATGTGACCGACTTCGATACCACGCTTAAGCATTAGTGTACCTTGGCCACATGGGCTTAGGTCGCCTTCAACCACGTTACGTAGATCGGCAATTTGGCCTAGTTCAACGTCACGACCCCAGTTAATACCGAAGTAGTGTTTGCCGTCGATGTTTGCGCCAGCACCGAAATCGCTCATTACCGCTACAGAGCGGTCAACGATGAATGGTAGCTCTAGACCTACAGGGCCTAGTGAACCTGCGCCTGCGCCAATAAGGTCACGCATTTCATCTTCAGTTGCCATTTCAAGCGGTGCTGCAACTTCAGCTAGGTTTTCTGCTTTGATTTCGTTTAGCTCATGATCACCACGGATGATAAGAGCAACGATTGGTGCATCGATTTGATCTGAAGCTTTAACGAAAAGCGTCTTAACGGTTTTCTCAATTGGTAGACCGTGTTGCTCAACCAACTCAGCGATGGTTTTCGCGTTTGGTGTATCAACTAGCGTCATCTCGACAGTTGGCGCTGCAAGTTCAGTCGTTGGTGCAAGTGCTTCTGCTTTTTCGATGTTTGCTGCGTAATCAGATTCCGTAGAGAAGGCGATCAAATCTTCACCGCTTTCTGCCAGTACGTGGAATTCTTGTGAACCGTTACCACCGATAGCACCTGAGTCTGCCAATACTGGACGGTACTCAAGACCCATACGATCGAACGCTTTACAGTAAGCATCGTGCATTGCTTGGTAAGATTTCTCTAGACCCGCTTTATCGATGTCGAAGCTGTAAGCATCCATCATGCAGAATTCACGAGCACGCATTACACCGAAGCGCGGACGGCGTTCATCACGGAATTTAGTCTGGATTTGGTAAAGGTTAAGTGGAAGCTGTTTGTAAGAGCTTACTTCATTACGAACCAATGCAGTGATGACTTCTTCAGCTGTAGGGCTAAGAACAAACGGACGAACGTGGCGGTCAGTAAAGCGAAGTAGTTCAGGGCCCATCTTTTCAGAGCGACCTGTCTCTTCCCAAAGTTCAAACGGCTGAACAACGGGCATCAATGTTTCGATTGCACCGGCATTATCGATTTC
The DNA here is from genome assembly GCF_000222605.1 of Vibrio ichthyoenteri ATCC 700023. Classification (GTDB taxonomy): domain Bacteria; phylum Pseudomonadota; class Gammaproteobacteria; order Enterobacterales; family Vibrionaceae; genus Vibrio; species Vibrio ichthyoenteri. Next base: position 1,740 of record NZ_AFWF01000062.1, read on the forward strand.
TTGACGAACGATGTTTTCGACTTTACGCAATACACGTAGACCAGTAGGTAGCCAGGTGTATAGACCTGAAGCTAGACGACGGATCATACCTGCACGTAGCATGAGCTGGTGGCTCACTACTTCTGCGTCGTTTGGAGTCTCCTTAAGAGTAGAAAGAAGATAATTACTGGTACGCATTCAATTTATCCGTTTAGTAAAGTTAGATACTCAGCCAGAGTGGGCTGGAGTATGAGGAGCCCGCGAGGGGAATTTGTTAGCCGCCTATAATATCAGCCAAACGCCTTTGTCAAAAGTGTTCAATCACAGTAACAGACACTAAGTTATCGTTTACGGTGAATTTCACATTCAAATTGAACAAATTGACGGCATATTCTTTGCTGTCAGGTTTGTTCTTTTTATACGCAGGGCGCGGATCTTGCGCGAGGACTTGTTCAATCACTTGGCGTATATGCTGAGCGTCCGGCAAGCGTTTGAGGCTTTCGGTTGCACAAGGTAAAAAGCAGACAATGGCCTTTTCTGGCTCAGATTCAGCGTAGCCACCTTGAGCCTCGCTAATTGAATCAGTGTAGGGGATGTAAGGTTTAATATCGACAATCGGCGTACCATCAACTAAATCGACACTTCCGAGTTCTAGGTAAAATTGGTCTCCGGTTTGACTCACCCCTTTTAGTTCTACTGCTGACATACCAATGCCATTGGGGCGAAATGTTGATCGTGACGCTAATACGCCGATGCGCTCATTGCCACCTAAGCGAGGAGGTCGCACTGTTGGCTTCCAACCTGCGGCCAAATTTTGGTCGAATAAAAACAGCAACCAAACATGGCTAAATTGTTCAATACCACGAATGGCCTCAGCGCAGTTTACGGCACCTTGTAGTTTGACTTTAGCCGTCGCAGCGGGAATCAGGCGCGGCTGTCTTGGTACAGCGAATTTTTCTTTATATGGGCTTTGGATAATGCCAATTGGCTCAATGGTGTACATGCCATCATCTCAGTAATAAATGCCACTACAAGATAGCACACAGTCACCAATAAATGTCCTTGCCCGATCGACCGCAAAAAAGGGTTGACACTTATTTGATAACTATTATCATTTGTTATGTTATAACATAACAAGCCAAGGGGAGGCTAAAATGAGAGAAGGTATTCATCCTGAATATCGCCAGGTGATATTTCATGATACCAGTGTTGATAAGTATTTTATTGTTGGCTCCACGTTAAAAACAGAGCGAACGATTGAATGGACGGATGGCAAAACGTACCCCTACTGCACCTTAGATGTCTCTTCTGAATCGCACCCTTTTTATACGGGCAAGCAGAGAGTGACGCAAAAGCAAGGCCGAGTATCAAATTTCAATCGACGTTTTGGTCGTTTTAAGGAGCAACAATGAAAGTTTTAAAATCATTAAAGAGCGCAAAAAGTCGCCACCCTGATTGCCAGATCGTTAAACGACGTGGGCGACTTTATGTGATCTGTAAAGCTAATCCGCGTTTTAAAGCGGTGCAGAAATAAGGTTGAAAAGTGATTGTGGAGCCTTGGTATTAAGGATTGTGAATCAAAACCAAGTGATAGAAGGTAAACGAGGGGCGGTTGGCAAGATTTGGATAAAATGCTAATTACTTTGAGCGTTAAAGCTAATAAAAAGCTGGCACATACAGTGCCAGCTTTTTTGTGAATATCTCTTCAGGGGAAGGGGATTACCAGCCTTTTACTACGCCACCTTGGAAGATTTCAGATGCTGCGTTGTAAACTTCTTCAGTTTGGTAAGCTTTAACAAAGTTCTGTACGTTTTCTGCGTTAACATTGTTTTCACGTGCAACGATTAGGTTTACGTACGGAGACTCTTTATCTTCAACGAAGATACCGTCACGCTGTGGTGTTAGGTTTACCGAACTTGCGTAAGTGTTATTGATAACAGAAAGAACCACATCGTCTAGTGAACGCGGCAGCTGTGCTGCATCAAGCTCTAGGATAGTTAGGTTTTTCGGGTTAGCCGTGATATCACGTACCGTTGCTTGTAGACCTGCGCCTTCACGTAGAGTGATAAGACCTTGTTGCTCAAGTAATAGCAAAGAACGACCTAGGTTAGTCGGATCATTTGGTACCGCAATGCGTGCACCATCTTGAATCTCATCAACAGATTTGATTTGTTTTGAGTAACCTGCGATAGGGTAAACGAAGGTGTTACCAGCCGCGACAATCTTATAACCGCGGTCAGCAATTTGCTGATCAAGGTATGGCTTGTGTTGGAATGCGTTGATATCAATAGAACCATCATCAAGCGCTGCGTTTGGGGTTACGTAGTCAGTAAACGTCACCAATTCTACGTCTAGACCATAAGTATCTTTGGCAACTTTAGCCGCAATTTCCGCAACTTGTTCTTCAGCGCCAGCCATAACGCCGACTTTGATCTTACTAGTATCGACTTCCTTTTCACCACAACCAGAAAGAATCAGTGCAGACGCTGCAGCTGCAATAGCAATTAAACCTTTAACATTAAATTTCATAACAATCTCCTTATAAAAATTTTTATCTATGATCTACACGGCGAACAACGGCATCACCGATAGATTGAATAATTTGAACGAGCACGATCAGCATTACCACTGTGACAGCCATGATCACGACGTCATAGCGGTGGAAGCCGTATCGAATCGCCACATCACCAAGACCACCGCCACCGACAGTGCCCGCCATGGCTGAATAACTGACCAAGGTCACTAAAGTAATGGTTACTGAGTTAACAATGGTTGGCATCGCTTCTGGAAGCAGCACTTTATTGATGATTTGCAGTGGTGTTGCCCCCATTGACTGCGCAGCTTCCACGAGGCCATTTGGCACTTCAAGTAGAGAGCTTTCAATAAGACGCGCAACAAAAGGGATAGCTCCAATGGTGAGTGGAACGATAGCGGCTGTGGTGCCGATAAACGTACCTACTAGCAATTTTGTCACTGGAATGATCGCTACCATTAATACTAAGAAGGGCACTGAACGACCAACGTTAACCACAGCGCCAAGAATGCTGTTCAATTTAGTGTTCTCTAGCAAACCACCTTTCTTCGATGTATGCAGAATGACACCAAGTGGGATACCCACGGCAAAACCCACGACGCCAGAAACCGCAACCATGTAGAGGGTTTCCCAAGTTGCACCCAGCAACAAGTCAGCGTTAAGACTTAGCCATTCAGAAAATGTATTAAAGGACATAGCCAAGTACCTCTACTTTCACGTTATGCTCACGTAAGAATTCAACGGCGTTGTTAGCGTCTTGTTCATTGCCAAATAATTCGGCCACCATCATGCCAAATTTAACGCCACCGGCGTAATCGAGATCGGAACTTAAGATATTGGCATCAATATTGTATTTACGCGCAATTTGACTCATTAGTGGCGCATCCACCGTCGCTCCCGTAAATTCCAAGCGCACCAGTGGGTAACTACCTTCAACACGGCTCGGTTGTAGGCGAATTTGATAATCTTCTGGAATAGAAAGATCCAACGTTGAGCGAATAAATTGGTGTGCTAATTCAGTTTTAGGATGAGCAAAAATTTCACCAACCGTGCCTTTTTCGACCAATTCACCACCACCAATGATCGCCACTTCATGACAGATGCTTTTCACCACATCCATTTCATGAGTGATCAACAAAATAGTGATTTTTAGCTTGCGGTTAATCTCACGCAGCAATTCTAGAATCGACTGAGTAGTGGCCGGATCGAGCGCGCTGGTCGCTTCATCGCACAGCAATACTTTAGGATCAGAGGCGAGAGCACGAGCGATCGCGACGCGTTGCTTTTGACCCCCACTTAAGTTTGCTGGGTAAGTCTCGTGTTTATCTTCAAGACCAACAAGTTTTAACAGCTCAGATACTTTGGTTTGGATGTGTTGTTTATTCTTACCAGCCAACTCTAGGGGCAATGCAACATTACCAAACACGGTACGCGATGAAAGCAGATTAAAATGCTGGAAGATCATACCGATGTTACGACGAGCTTCGCTCAGTTGCGACTTGGTTAGTGCTGTCAGCTCAACGCCATCAATAACAATTTGGCCACTGGTAGGTACTTCAAGCATGTTTACACAGCGAATTAGAGTGCTTTTGCCTGCGCCAGAAGCGCCGATTACGCCAAAAATAGTCCCTTGAGGGATGCTAAGGTTGATGTCTATTAAGGCAGGAATTTCCTTCTTACCTTGATAGAAAACCTTATTAACTTGGTTGATTTCAATCATTGAGAACCCTGCTTTGGCTCGAAATAGGAACAGTACATAATGTTGAGCTACATCTCATTTATCAGATGATGCTATGGGTTTGTTGAATTAGTGTCAATAGGTATTTCTACGTCTAGACGTCTATTTGAACGTTTGCATGCAAACGATACGGAATTAGATCGTGATGAAAGAAATAAAGCGTGCAATAATTCTGAGTAAATAAAGTAGATAGAGAAGCAAATTTTGGCAAAACCAGCAGTCTTTTTAGATCGTGACGGTGTGATTAACGTTGATCACGGCTATGTCCATGACGAGCATGACTTTGAATTTATTGATGGTGTCTTTGAGGCAACCAAGAAATTGAAAGAGATGGGTTACCTACTTGTGCTTGTAACCAACCAGTCCGGTATTGCCCGCGGCAAATTTACTGAAGAGCGATTTGAATCGCTAACGCAGTGGATGGATTGGAACTTTGTCGACAATGGTGTAGAGCTAGACGGTATTTATTATTGCCCACATCATGCAGAGCACGGACAGGGTGTCTACAAAGAAGATTGTGATTGTCGCAAACCTAAGCCTGGAATGTTTATTTCTGCGCGCGATTTTCTGAAAATCGATATGGCCAATTCAATCATGGTTGGTGATAAAGCAGAGGACATGATGGCAGCGGAAGCGGCCGGTGTCGGTACTAAATTATTAGTACGTACTGGTAAGCCTATCACTGAAAAAGGTGAAATGCTTGCAACAGCAATACTGGATAGTATTGCGGATGTCCCTAACTATATAAATAAATAGACTATTATATAAAGGCTGCAATTGCGGCCTTTATTTTTACAGGAGGTAAACATGGTCAAAGTCGGTATTCTCACCTCGGCAGTGCTGTTATTGGCTGGTTGTGCGAGCAGTGACAACCAAACGTCAGCGAATGATTCCAACCAATATCAATATGATTGCGATAATCAGCAGCAATTTTCTGTTACGTACTTAATTGAAGAGCGCGGTGCTTTAGTCCGTGTGCAGGATATAGACTACGCCCTGGTACAAGCCCCCGCAGGTTCTGGCACACGTTATATTTTGCCAAATAATGCTTTGTCAGAAGTCATGCCTGTCACACTCTACACGAGAGGCGAAAACGCACGTTTAGAGTATGGGCGAGAGGTATATCAAAATTGTAAAATCAAATAGTATCCAGCATTGGCTGAGGCGATAGAATAAGCCTCAGCTATTCTCCTCTTTTTTTTCTTCTCTGCATTGAACTCGTTTTATGACCCCAAAACTGACCATTCTAGATATTGCCCGTTTATCCGGTGTAGGCAAATCAACCGTTTCACGTGTGCTGACTAACGATCCCAAAGTGAAGCCAGAAACACGAATAAAAGTAGAGCAGGTGATTGCCGACTCTGGTTATATTCCTTCTAAGTCAGCTCAGTCGATGCGTGGTGGTAGCCAAAGAGTGGTTGGAGTGATCATTTCTCGTTTAGATTCGCCGTCGGAAAATAAAGCAGTAGGTACTATGTTGCAATCGCTTTATAAAGCGGGATATGACGTAGTGATTATGGAAAGTCAGTTTGATAGTAAAAAAACCACTGAGCATCTCAATGTCCTCAAACGCCGTAACGTTGATGGGGTGATAGTGTTTGGTTTTAGCGATTTTGATCTTAGCCAGATTGAACAATGGCGAGGGCGTGCGGTGGTGATTGCGATGGACACGCAGCAGGTATCATCGATTAACTATGATAACCATGGTGTCATTTGCAATGCCTTCGCATTTTTGCGCCAGCAATCACTGGATAAAATTGCTTACATTGGCGTTAATCCCAGTGATCGAACTACAGGAAAACTTCGTTTAGATGCTTATTTGGAATGCTGTGAAAAATATGCGCTGAATGCCAATTATCAAACTGGTGATCTCCATCATGAGAGTGCGTATCAGTTAGTGGATAAGGTATTGAGCGCGGATACCCAAGCAATTGTTTGCGCCAGTGATACCCTTGCGCTTGGAGTAATTAAGCGTCTTCAAGAGCTAGGTCGTGAAGATGTTGTGGTCACGGGGGTCGGCGGTAATGAATTGTTGTCGTTTTTGTTCCCAAATGTTTTTAGTATCGATCCTGGTTACGAGCCTGCTGGAATCAAAGCGGCTAATCTATTGATTTCTCACATCAACGGTGAGAATGAGCTGACGCATCTGACTCAAAAGCCCATCCAAATCTAACTCTTTATAATCTAAGTGATTTAAAAATAGTCTGTGATCACAATCAATTAATGGGACTGTTCCCATTTGATGTTTGAATTACTTCTTCGAATATAATACCAACACTTGGGAACGTTCCCAAATTGTGAGTGAAAAATATTAGCTCGAATCGGGGGGAAAGGATATGGGTAAGATTGCCAAAAAAGAGGTTGCACGGCTAATAGAGTTGGTCGGTGGAGCAGAGAATATCGCCAGTGTCAGTCACTGTTTAACTCGTCTTCGCTTTGTACTCAACGATACCGAGAAAGCGGATCTTAAGCGATTAGAGTCGCTGAGCTTAGTGAAAGGTTGCTTTACTAATGCCGGTCAGTTTCAAGTGGTAATTGGAACTGAAGTTGACGAGGTCTATAAGGTATTAATTGAGTTGTCGGGTAAATCTGAGGCGTCAAAAGATGATGCTAAGAATGCTGCTCGCCAAAATATGAATATTCTAGAGCGCGGTATTTCCCATCTTGCTGAAATTTTTGTACCGCTGCTACCTGCCATTATTACGGGTGGTTTGATTTTAGGTTTCCGTAACGTAATTGGCGACATCAAAATGTTTGATGGTCAGACTCTTACCGAGATTAGTCAATTTTGGGCTACGGTACATAGCTTTCTGTGGTTGATTGGAGAAGCGATCTTCTTCTTCCTGCCGGTTGGCGTATGTTGGTCTACGGTGAAAAAATTAGGTGGTACGCCAATTCTCGGTATTACACTTGGTTTGACCTTGGTTTCGCCTCAACTAATGAATGCCTACTTGATCGGTAAGCAAGCTCCCGAAGTGTGGGATTTCGGTCTGTTTGTGATAGAGAAGGTTGGTTATCAAGCTCAGGTTATTCCGGCCATGTTAGCCGGTGTCGCACTCGCGTTTATTGAAACCAACCTTAAGCGCATCGTACCGTCTTACTTATATTTAGTGGTGGTGCCGTTTGTTTCGATCATCGTCTCTGTAGTGTTAGCACATTCTATTATTGGTCCATTTGGCCGTATGTTAGGTGATGGTGTTGCATTCGCGGCAAAAGCGGCTATGACGGGCGATTTTGCGGTAATTGGTTCGATGATTTTTGCTTTCTTCTACGCCCCATTAGTCATTACCGGTATTCACCACACCACTAACGCGGTCGATCTGCAATTGATGCAAGACTTGGGTGGTACGCCAATCTGGCCTCTGATTGCCTTATCAAATATCGCTCAGGCGTCTGCGGTTGTCGGGATCATTATCATCAGTAAAAAACAGGGCGAGCGTGATATTTCCGTTCCTGCGGCTATTTCAGCCTACCTAGGTGTGACAGAACCGGCGATGTACGGCATTAATCTCAAATATAAATTTCCAATGCTGAGTGCCATGATTGGCTCAGCCGCCGCTGCCGCAATTTGTGGTATGTCGGGTGTCATGGCCAATGGGATCGGCGTGGGTGGTTTGCCAGGAATTCTATCTATCCAACCTCAATATTGGGGTGTCTATGCCATTGCTATGTTAGTGGCGATTACGTTACCCACGGTATTGACGTTGCTGTTTTATAAACGAGCTCAAGCTAAAGGCGAGCTAGAAATGGCCAACGCATAATCTATTTGTCTGCGCGGCAAAGGATTCGATGCCGCGAATGTTATTGAGTTGGAATTTGGCTCAAACTGGTAAGTGAAATTAGTGATGACAACGAATCTACAGCAGCAAGATTGGTGGCAAACAGCCACCATCTATCAAATATATCCGAAAAGCTTTTGTGACTCTTCAGCGCAGGGCACCGGAGATATTTGTGGCATTATTTCTAAGTTGGACTACCTGAAAACTTTGGGTATTGATGCGATTTGGCTCACGCCAATTTATCAGTCTCCAATGGTCGATAATGGATATGATATTTCTGACTACTATGCCATCAACCCTGAATTTGGTTGTATGGCTGATTTTGAATTGCTTTTGGCTGAGGCGCATCAGCGCGGTATTCGTATCATTATGGATATCGTGGTCAATCATACTTCAACGGCACATCAATGGTTTCAATCGGCATTCGGTGACAAAAACAGCCCTTATCGTGACTATTATATCTGGCAAGATCCTGTTGATGGTGAGGTGCCGAATAATTGGCAGTCCAAATTTGGTGGCAGCGCTTGGGCATTCGATAGTGCAACAGATCAATATTATTTGCACTTATTTGCCAAGGAACAAGCCGATCTAAACTGGGAGAACCCCGCTGTACGTGAGGAAGTAAAACAGGTCATCGGTTTTTGGGCGGAAAAGGGTGTAGATGGTTTTCGCTTGGATGTGATTAATCTGATTTCTAAGCAACAAGACTTTGCCAATGACGAGTGTGGTGACGGCCGACGCTTCTATACCGATGGGCCGCGAGTGCATGAGTATCTGCAGGACATCAGTCAGGCGGTATTTCAAAAATATGGTTGTGTCACGGTCGGTGAGATGTCATCAACAACCTTGGAGCACTGTCAGCAATACTCATCGCTTGATGGCAAAGAACTGTCAATGGTATTTAATTTTCATCACTTGAAAGTTGATTATCCCAATGGTGAAAAATGGTCTAACGCGCCGTTTGATTTTATTCAGCTGAAGCAGATCTTTAACCATTGGCAAACTGGGTTAAGCGGCCAAGGCTGGGGCGCTCTATTTTGGTGTAATCATGATCAGCCACGTATTGTTAGTCGTTTAGGTGATGATAAGCAATACAGGGTTGAATCAGCCAAGATGCTTGCCGCCACCTTGCATATGATGCAAGGGACGCCTTATATCTACCAAGGCGAAGAGTTGGGTATGACCAATCCAGGCTATACCACGATTGAACAATATCGTGATGTAGAAAGTACCAATATGTACCAGATTATGGTCAATCAACAAGGTGTGCCTCATGATGAGATGATGGCCATCTTAGCGCAAAAGTCGCGTGATAATTCTCGCGCTCCAATGCAATGGAACAATTTACCTCATGGCGGTTTTACCCAAGGAGAGCCGTGGTTAGACGTTGCGAGTAACTACCCGCAGATTAATGCGCAAAGCGCCTTAGATGACCAAAATTCGGTGTTTTATTTTTACCAGCAGTTGATTGAACTACGTAAACAGCATCCCGTCATTACTCAAGGTTCATTCTGTGACTTACTGCCCCAAGATAGCCTCTGTTATGCTTATTTACGTGAGAGTGAGTCACAGCAACTTATCTTGATGAGCAACTTTTACGGTGAAGAGGCTAAATGCACATTGCCAGCAGATCTCGATCTTACTGCTGCGCGGTGTCTTTTAACCAATTACCAGCAGAGGCCAATGAGTATCGAAGATAACATGATCTCACTTCGTCCTTATGAAACGCGGATTTTGTTGATCGATAAAGTGCTTATTCACCAATAATCTGAGCATGGTTGGCTAGAGAAAAAAGGCTTTGGTGATTGACCAAAGCCTTTTTCATTTGCGTAGAAATAAGTGGTTAGTGATAAGTCACGACGTATCGAGTTGGTTTATGGTTCATCGCCAAGACGAGATTGAGCACTACTGCGCCAAACACAGAATAGAGCAGTGTTTGTGGTGGCACAAAGAAGAACGAGGTGATCAAGATGACACAATCAATCGCCAACTGAGTTTTTCCAACCGAAATGCCGAACTTATCTTGAATAAGCAAACACAGTACATTGAATCCACCGAGACTAGAGCGATGGCGAAATAGGATCAACATCCCTAGTCCCATCAATACGCCACCTGCAAGAGCACAGTAAGCTGGACTGACTTTATCAAGACTGATTACCAAATCGAGATGGTCGGTTAAAATAGAGACCAACGCGCCGGAAATGGCACTGTTAAATGCGAAGCGTGCACCAAAACGTTTCCAAGCTAAAAGATAAAATGGGCAGTTCGCTAAAAAATATAATGTACCGAAAGACCAAGGCACAACTTGGCTTACCAATAGCGCCAGTCCGGTGGTTCCACCAGTTAACAGCTGCGCAGATTGGAGGAAGAAGACTCCTTGAGCGACGATGAAGGAGCCGGTTAATATGGCAATCCAATCTTCTTTACATGTATGTTTTTCCATCAAATAAAAATTAATCCTTGAACGAATGGCTTGCATAGTAAGGAAAAGATGCGTTTTTCGGTAGATTGAGAGCGAAAATTAAGGTAAACCTATGTAATTGTCTTTTTACAAGGTGTAAAGCGTCAGGTTGACAGTTATTGCTTCAAGATAACCTCAACATGATAATCCTTGTAAACCAGTATGAAAAAACTGCATGAGAAAAATGCAATTTTCTCTTTATGACCTAGATCAAATTATGTAAAATGCGCGCCAGTAGGGTGACGAAAACGTTTGCGTCGGGGTCGTTTGCCAGTTTTTTGCAACTTTCAGTCTAAATCTGAGTCAGGAGATACAGATGCTTAAGCGTGATATGAACATCGCAGATTACGATGCGGATTTGTTCGCAGCTATCCAAGAAGAAACTCTTCGTCAAGAAGAGCACATTGAACTAATCGCTTCTGAAAACTACACCAGCCCACGAGTAATGGAAGCTCAAGGCTCTCAGCTAACCAACAAGTATGCTGAAGGCTACCCTGGTAAGCGTTACTACGGTGGTTGTGAGTATGTTGATAAAGTGGAAACGCTAGCGATTGAACGTGCATGTGAGCTATTCGGCGCAGAATACGCAAACGTACAACCGCACTCAGGTTCTCAGGCAAACAATGCTGTTTACATGGCACTGCTCAATGCTGGCGATACTGTTTTAGGTATGAGCCTAGCGCACGGTGGTCACCTGACTCACGGTTCACCAGTAAACTTCTCTGGCAAGCTATACAACATCATTCCTTACGGTATTGATGAGAATGGTCAAATCGATTACGAAGAGATGGAAGCGCTTGCAGTTGAACACAAACCTAAGATGATCATCGGTGGTTTCTCTGCTTACTCTCAAGTTTGTGATTGGGCGCGTATGCGTGAAATCGCGGATAAAGTCGGTGCTTACTTCTTTGTTGATATGGCGCACGTAGCGGGTCTTATTGCGGCGGGTGTTTACCCTAACCCAGTACCGCATGCACACGTTGTGACAACGACAACACACAAAACACTAGCCGGCCCACGTGGTGGTCTAATTCTTTCTAACGAAGGCGAAGATCTTTACAAGAAGCTGAACTCAGCGGTATTCCCGGGCGGTCAAGGTGGTCCTCTAATGCACGTTATTGCGGGTAAAGCAGTGGCGTTCAAAGAAGCTTTAGAACCAGAATTCAAAGAATACCAAGCGCGTGTTGTGGCTAACGCAAAAGCAATGGTGGCAGAATTCCTAGCTCGTGGTTACAACATCGTTTCTGGTTCTACTGAGAACCACCTGTTCCTAGTTGATCTGATCGACAAAGACATCACAGGTAAAGAAGCGGATGCAGCACTAGGTGCGGCCAACATCACCGTGAACAAAAACTCAGTACCAAACGACCCACGTAGCCCATTCGTAACGTCTGGTATCCGTGTTGGTTCTCCATCAATCACTCGCCGTGGCTTTACTGAAGAAGATTCAAAAGCATTGGCAGGTTGGATGTGTGACATCCTAGACAACATCGGTGATGAGTCTGTGATTGAAGCAACCAAAGTGAAAGTACTGGAAATCTGTAAGCGTCTACCGGTTTACGCTTAATTTTTCTTCGTAGAGTGAACGAGTGACTGTGTCGCTCATCTACTTTGAAAATGCGATTTGAAAGGCTCCTTCTGGAGCCTTTTTTCGTCTAAATAAAATAGCGGAAATAATCTGTTGATAACGATGGAGTGGTACTTATTTGGCAATACTCAGGAGAGTGCCAGACTTGCATTTGAATGAGTAATAGCGAGTGCTTTCGTTAAATTTGCCTAACCCTTCACCATCACAATAATCAATATTAATATCACGCATTGTATCGAGCGTATTTTCAGCATTGAGTGCGAACTTTGAACCATCAGAACAAAGAATGCGTACTCTGCCATCGTCGCTGAGCGAGTAAATATCTACTTCGGTATTACACAGCTCAAAAGAGGCTTCTTGAAAATTATCTTGCTGCTCTGTGGATGAACAGGCAGCAAGCAGCACGCAAGCACTAATGGCGAGCAAAGGGAGTTTTTCCATAGCTATATCCTATTTTTATCAATGCGATGCTCTCGGCGGCCAGCAGAGTGGTATCGCTTTAATAAGCCTAGGAGTGCATATCATTTTGTGCAAGCTGGTAACGTAATAAATAATGAATTAGTGGCCGCTTTTCAGGTGGATATACGCGATTGGCATGGGAAATACAGACGTAAAAAACAAAAAAGCCAGTCATAAGTAGACTGGCTTTTAACGATGACAACATGCGAGCTAATTAGCTCACTTCAATACCTTGTGCTTGAAGATCAGCATGGTAAGAAGAGCGAACAAATGGACCACACGCAGCATGAGTAAAGCCAAGTTCAAGCGCAATTTCTTTTAGCTCATCAAACTCTGCTGGTGGCACGTAGCGCTCAACAGGCAAGTGGTGACGGCTTGGTGCAAGGTATTGACCAAGTGTCAGCATGGTTACGCCATGGGCACGAAGATCTTTCAATACTTCAACGATCTCTTCTTTGGTTTCGCCTAAGCCCATCATGACACCTGACTTGGTTGGGATCTCAGGGTGCTGCTCTTTGAATTTTTGTAGCAACTGCAAAGACCACTTGTAGTTCGCACCTGGACGTACTTTACGGTACAAACGTGGCGCAGTTTCTAGGTTGTGGTTAAACACATCCGGTGTATTTTCGCTAAGCAATTCTAGCGCCACGTCCATACGGCCACGGAAGTCAGGTACTAAGGTTTCGATCTTGATATTCGGGCTTAATGCGCGAATCTCACGATTACAATCGGCAAAGTGCTGTGCACCACCATCACGCAGATCATCGCGGTCAACAGAAGTAATGACGACATACTTAAGCTTCATGTCAGCAATAGTTTGTGCCAATTTTTTCGGCTCGTTTGCTTCTGGCGTCACTGGACGGCCATGGGCAACGTCACAGAATGGACAACGTCGAGTACAAATCGCACCTAAGATCATAAAGGTTGCTGTACCGTGGTTGAAACATTCCGCAAGGTTAGGGCATGAGGCCTCTTCACAAACAGAGTGCAGGTTGTTTTTACGCATTGCTGATTTAATGTCTTGGATGCGTTGACTGTCAGCAGGCAACTTAATCTTCATCCACTCAGGTTTGCGCAGAACTTCTTTCTGCTCAGTTGGCATATTCTTTACCGGAATTAGTGCCATTTTGTCAGCGTCACGGTATTTAACGCCTTTTTCCATTTGGATTGGTTTACTCATGCTTCTATTACTTCTCGTTTGGGACTGCTGTGCTGACTTGTAGTTGTTGATAATCCAACAGAGTCGCAAGTTCTTTTAGTAGTTGTTCGGCAACGATATTGACATCATCGGGACCACCAAGTTGGCTAACTTGTACCATTTCCATTCCAGCGTAACCACATGGGTTTATGCGTAGAAACGGCGACATGTCCATATTAACGTTAAGTGCCAAACCATGAAATGAGCATCCTTTGCGGATACGCAGGCCGAGTGAGCAGATTTTTTTATTATCTACATACACGCCAGGAGCATCTGGTCGAGCCGCTGAATCGATATTGTAAGCTTTAAGTGTATTGATCACGAGGTTCTCGATGTGAGTAACGAGATCTCGCACGCCGAATTTTTTACGGCGGATGTTTATCAGGAAGTAGACCACCATTTGGCCTGGGCCATGGTAAGTTACTTGGCCACCGCGATCACTTTGCACCACAGGTATATCTCCTGTATTGAGCAGGTGCTCAGTTTTTCCTGCTTGGCCTTGAGTAAAAACTGGATTGTGTTCAACAAACCAAACTTCATCGAGGGTTTCCTCGTCGCGTTGATCTGTAAAGGCATGCATTGCGCGCCAAATTGGCTCGTAATCTTGTTTGCCAAGATGCTTCACAATCAGAGTTTGTTGCATTCCTGAGTCCATCATAATCAATAAAGTGGCTCGATTATAAACCGCTTCACGACATCGGACTATATGCTGATAACAGTTTTTTAACCCTTTAAAATTAAGGTTCTTTTTATCTGTTTGATAAATAACAAAAAAGCAGCCTGAGCTGCTTTCAAAAATATTTTATTATTTAAAATAAAATTATAGAACCATGCGAACGATGTCGATATCACCAAGTTCTTTGTATAGCGTCTCTACTTGTTCAATAGAAGTCGCTTGGATAGTAACTGACACTGCGTGGTAGTTACCTTTTGAACTTGGTTTCACGGTAGGACTGTAGTCACCCGGAGCATGGCGTTGAATAACCTCGAGCACTTTTTCAGGTAGCTCAGGCTTAGCATAGCCCATAACCTTGTAAGTGAATGAACAAGGAAACTCAAGCAGGTCTTTCAGTTTTGCGTCTGAGTTAATAGTCAGCATTTTTGGAAACTCCAAGTTGAAATGTCGATCTAAGCAGCGCCGAATGTTACTGCCAATCGGTTTGAATCTCAAGGTTGTCGATACGACGAACATAAAACAAAAGCCGCCCAGAGGCGGCTTAATATGTCTATTTAGTTGCCGAGATTAGAATAAGCTTTTAACCAGCATTACAATGTAATCCCAAAGGCGACTGAACAGGCTACCCTCTTGCACATCTTCTAGGGCAAGTAATGGGTACTGCGCGATATCTTCACCATCTAGTTGGTAGTATAGCGTACCAACGACGTCACCTTTACTAATTGGGGCTTCTAACTCTTTTTCAAGTACGAAGCTTGCCTTTAGATTTTTCGCTTGGCCACGAGGAAGTGTTACATAGGTATCTTGATCAAGGCCAAGAGCGACCATATCTTTGTCGCCCATCCAGACTTTTTCTTCGACAAAGGTTTCACCTGCTTTGTGTGGTGCAACTGTTTCGAAGAAGCGGAAACCGTAGCTCAGTAGCTTTTTGCTTTCTGATTTACGAGCATTGGCGTTTTTGGTGCCCATCACAACCGCTACTAGGCGCATTTTGCCTTCAGTTGCTGAGCTTACTAGGCTGTAACCTGCATTGCTTGTGTGGCCGGTCTTAATACCATCCACATTCATGCTTTTATCCCACAGCAAACCGTTACGGTTGTACTGAGTAATGCCGTTGTATGTGTATTTTTGCTGTGAATAAATACGGTACTCTTCAGGTACGTCACGGATCAGTGCCGAGCCTAATAGCGCCATATCGTAAGGCGTTGAGTAAAGCGCATCGTTGTCGAGACCGTGAACGTTAGCGAAGTGCGTATCACTCATACCTAGAGTGCTTGCCCACGCATTCATCAAATCAACAAATGCATCTTCTGAACCGGCAATGTGCTCAGCCATCGCGACACAAGCATCGTTACCTGATTGCACGATAATGCCTTGGTTTAGATCTTTTACTTTGACCGTGGTGCCCACTTCGATAAACATTTTCGAAGAGTCTGGGAAGTTTTTCGCCCAAGCATTTTTACTGATGGTGACGTCGTCATCTTCAGAGATGTTGCCACGTGCTAGTTCTTGGCCGATGACGTAACTGGTCATCATTTTGGTCAAGCTGGCAGGTGACAGTTTGGTATTCATTTCTTTTTGTGCCAGCACTTTGCCTGAATGGTAATCCATCAGAACGTAGCCCTTCGCGGCAATTTGTGGTGCATCTGGCACTACAATTGGAGAAGCCATAACAGAAGAAGCGAAGCTTGCCGTAAGCGCAATAGAAGACGCAAAAACGGTTTTAATTAACGTTGTTTTTTTCATATTGACTACAGATTTATCTCGAACTGTCCATATCTTAACAGAAACCCTCGCTCAGACCACCTAAGCAGGTGCTCTGAACGAGAAGGAAATTAGTATTTTTTAACAAAGGCACTGGAATAACCCAGAAGTTTAACTTGCTCTAACGTTTTTTGCGTCAGGTTATAGTCATCAAATGGGCCCAGTATCACACGGTGTATCTCTTGATCAGAGTTTATCAAGCTGGCTACCGAGAGTTTTTGACTCAGATCTTTCGCTAAAGTTTCAATACGATCTTTATGTTTTGAAGATGCGACTTGAATTTGGTATTGCGGCAACGCTTTTTGTTGCTGGGTGGAAGGTGTTTTTTCCACCGTAATGACTTCAATTTCAACGTTGGCAGTACCGGTGCGAATAACATCAAGCTTGGTTGCTGCGGCATAACTTAAGTCGATGATACGACCAGGATGAAATGGCCCGCGGTCATTGACACGCACAATGGTACTTTTGCCATTGTCAGTATTGGTGACTTTAACATAGCTAGGTAACGGCAGTTCTTTATGCGCGGCACTCATTGAGTACATGTCATAGACTTCGCCTATCGAGGTTAAGTGACCATGAAATTTTTTGCCGTACCAAGATGCCTGGCCTTTTTCTTTAAAGCCTTTGGTCTCTTTAATGATTTGGTAGCGTTGACCTCGCACGGTGTAATTTTTAGTACCGCCTAAACTGTAGGGCTCATACTGAGGAACAATCTCTTCAATATGTTCGATCGATATCGGCTCCTTTGGCGCTAAATCATCTTTGATGTCGTATCGCTCAGCTTGATAGCGATCGGATTCTGACAGCGGTGGAGTCGTTGGATCTGTTGGAGTCGGCTCTGGCTCAGTGGGTGAAGAAGAACAACCTACGATCACACTGCTAATTAATGCCAACGAGGCGAGTTTATGTAATCTATTCATTAGGTTGCCTTTGAAAACGCGTTTCTATGTGTGTGTATAGACATCAAAATACCAAAACCGGCCATAAGCGTAACCATTGAGGTGCCGCCATAGCTAATTAAAGGTAAGGGAACACCGACGACCGGTAGAATGCCGCTTACCATACCAATGTTTACAAAGACGTAAACAAAAAAACTTAACACAATACTGCCTGCCATCATGCGGCCAAAGGCGGTTTGGGCTTTGCTTGCCAAATAAAGGCCACGACCAATAATAAACAGATATAAAACCAATAACGTCAGGATTCCTACCAAGCCCCACTCTTCGGCAATCACGGCAAAAATAAAGTCAGTATGCCTCTCAGGTAAAAACTCTAACTGTGATTGGGTGCCTTGCAGCCAACCTTTACCCATTACGCCACCCGAACCGATCGCAATTTTGCTTTGGATGATATGGTAGCCAGCCCCTAATGGGTCAGACTCTGGGTTAAACAGGGTTCTGACTCGCACCTTCTGGTACTCGCGCATCAAGAAAAACCACAGTACCGGTAAAAAAGCACTGACAACGCAGACGGCGCTAAAGATAATCTTCCAGCTGATACCAGCCAGAAAGATAACGAATACGCCTGAGGCTGCGATTAAGATGGAGGTACCTAGATCGGGTTGTTTAGCAATGAGGATCGTCGGAACGCAGACCATAACCATTGAGATGACGAGCGTCTGAAAACTTGGTGGCAGTGAGCGTCGACCAATATAGCGAGCCACCATTAGCGGCACTGCAAGCTTAAGTAATTCAGAAGGTTGGAAACGAACAAAGCCTAAGTTTAACCAACGCTGAGCGCCTTTTGAGGATTCGCCAAAAAACAGCACTCCAAGCAATAATACTACGCCACAGAAAAACATTAGCGGGGCGAGTGTTTCATAGGTGCGAGGGGGTAACTGAGCAAGGAAAAACATAACCCCAAGCGCTAACCCCATTCGCATTGCTTGGCGATCCATCATCGCAAAGCTTTGTCCGCTGGCACTGTACATGATGACTAACCCAAAGCCCATCAAAAGTAAAATGCCCAGTAATAGGGGTAAATCTATGTGGAAGCGCTCAAACAGCGACCGGTTTTGGCCGGTCGCGGGGTCAAAATCCATTACTTATTCACCTCGTCCTTTTTCAGCAATTCATGGTCAAATATTTTACGAGCGACCGGCGCACCATTGGTTGAGCCGCCGCCAGCATTCTCAAGTACGATTGATACCACAACGGCAGGATCTTCAATTGGCGCAAAACCGGTAAACAAAGCGTGGTCGCGTAAGTGCTCGGCGATTTCGTCAGCGTTGTACTCTTCATCTTCACCAAGACCAAATACTTGCGCCGTTCCCGATTTACCCGCGCTGACGTATTCGGTACCAGCAAAAGCGCGACGCGCGGTGCCTTTCTTACCGTTGTTAACTCGGCGCATGCCTTCAATGGCAATATCCCAGTAACTCTCTTTGACTCCGCTAATTGGCGGATAAGTGACCACTTCTGCCAGGGTGTTGTTGTCAAATGGCTGACCATTTTCAATCGTTGCGCGCAGTAGGTGTGGGGCAAAGACTTTGCCGCGGTTCACTAATACAGAAGTCGCTTTGGCCAACTGCATTGGTGTGGCTATCCAGTAACCTTGACCAATGCCGACAGGGATTGTATCGCCTTGATACCACGGTGTACGGTGGCGTGCTTGTTTCCATTCACGTGTCGGCATGTTGGCTTTACTTTCTTCGTGGATATCAATGCCGGTGTAATCGCCAAAGCCAAACATCATCATCCATTGAGAAATACGATCAATACCCATGTCGTACGCCACTTGGTAGTAGAAGGTATCGACGGATTCTTCAATCGACTTAACCACATCGACTTTACCATGGCCCCAGCGCAGCCAGTCGCGGAATGGCTTGGTTTTTGAGTTCGGGATTTTCCAATAGCCAGGGTCGTTACGCACCGTGTATGGCGTGATCACACCTTCTTCGAGAGCAGCAACTGCTATCATTGGCTTGATGGTTGAGGCGGGTGGGTAAATACCCAGTGTCGCTCGGTTCACCAGTGGGCGATCTTTGTTATTCAGCAGTGCGCGGTAATCTTTACCTGAGATACCGTGTACAAATGAGTTGGGATCATAGCTTGGGCTTGAGACCATCGCCAAGACGCCATTGTCATGCGGGTCAAGTACGACAGCGCTACCACGACGACCTGCGAGTAGGTCATGGATGTAGGTTTGCAAGTCGATATCCAAGTTAAGAACGATGTCTTTCCCTGGCTCTGGGGGGACGTATTTTAGTACGCGAATGATACGGCCACGACTGTTCACTTCGACTTCTTGATAGCCAGCAGTACCGTGCAGTGTATCTTCATAATAGCGTTCAATACCAAGTTTACCGATATCACGGGTTGCTTGGTAGTTTGCATCTTTTTCTTCGCGCTCTAAACGCTGCATATCTCGATCGTTGATACGAGATACGTAGCCAATGACGTGAGTGAGCACTTCGCCATAAGGATAATAGCGTTTTAGGTTGGCGTTAACGGTGACGCAAGGAAAGTTATGCTGGTTAACTGAGAACTTTGCTACCTGCTCTTCATCGAGTTGGTTGAGGATTGGCACCGACTTAAAGCGACGAGTACGACTCCGCTCTTTTTGAAAGCGTTCAACTTGCTCAGGCGTGATATCCAAAATTTGTTGCAAACGCAAAATGGTATCATCCATGTCTTTAATTTTTTCTGGTGTAATTTCCAGACTAAAGACAGGGCGGTTTTCGGCCAGCAGCACGCCATTACGATCGTAGATCAGACCTCGGTTAGGCGCGATCGGAACCACTTTAATGCGGTTGTCGTTTGAGCGAGTTTTGTAATCTTGATACTGATTCACCTGGATGTTGTACAGGTTAGCGACCAAAACGCCCATCATGGCAAAAATACCAATAAAGGCGACAATAGCGCGGCTGCCAAACAGCCGAGCCTCTTCTTGGTAATCCCGAATACGGGTACGCTTCCTCAACATCGACGCTTATTCTCGGTGATATGGGTGATTAGTGGTGATGCTCCACGCGCGATACAGGCTTTCTGCCATAACAATGCGAACCAGTGGGTGCGGTAGCGTCAAAGCGGACAGTGACCAGCTTTGCTCTGCGGCAGCTTTACAAGCCGGAGCAAGACCTTCAGGACCACCAATCAAGATTGACACATCACGAGCATCCAACTTCCAGGCTTCAAGCTGTTCAGCCAACTGAGGTGTATCCCATTTTTTCCCTGGAATATCTAAAGTGACTATGCGATTGCCTTTTGGCACGGCCGCGAGCATCACTTCACCTTCTTTTTGCAAAATTCGGGCGATGTCAGCATTCTTACCACGTTTACCCGCAGTAATTTCAATTAATTCTAGTGGCATATCATGTGGGAAGCGACGGCGATATTCTTGAAAGCCTTCTTCAAC
This sequence comes from Vibrio ichthyoenteri ATCC 700023, assembly GCF_000222605.1. Taxonomy (GTDB): domain Bacteria; phylum Pseudomonadota; class Gammaproteobacteria; order Enterobacterales; family Vibrionaceae; genus Vibrio; species Vibrio ichthyoenteri. The sequence goes on from NZ_AFWF01000062.1 coordinate 22,271, forward strand.
CCACTTTGGCATCTTAGTGCCGACCGCGACCAATTGAATCTTCATCGCTTAGCCCCAAAGTTTTTCAAGTTGGTACAATTCGCGCTGTTCTTGTTGCATAACGTGCAGAATCGTATCGCCCATGTCGACGATAACCCATTCACCTTCATCTTCACCGTCGATAGCCAGCGGTTCTTTACCTGCTAATTTCGCTTCGCGAGCAACGTGTTCTGCAATAGACGCAACATGACGCTTAGAGGTTCCAGTACAAATGATCATAAAATCGGTAATGCTCGATTTGCCCTGTACATCAATGGTTAAAATGCCTTCGGCTTTCATGTCGTCAGCTTTGTCGGCAATAAACGCGTTAATTTGTTCGTTTTGCAAATTAAATTCCTCAATGAAAATGAGAGTGGTTTGACCAAAAATAGGCGGCGGATTATAGCACGCTTTTTACAGCTTCACTTGCGGTAAGCAAATCTCAGTGCTCAGTTGGTGCAATGTTGGCCAACTTGAGATTTCGTATTGAGTCTTACTTTGTACTTCAATACGGGCTAAAAGTTGCATCAGTTGTTGTAACTTAGTGGTGCTGAGACGCTGAAGTGCAGCGCTATATAGCGGGCGTTTGGTTTGCCAAATTCGGTAGCTATCAAAAACTTGATTTATGCTGCTGGTCTGAGCCTGCAACTGCATTTGCAGTAATTGTGTTAGCTCACGTTGAATTGTGCGCACTAGAATTACTACTTCAGTCCCCTCGGCTTCTAACTGACGCAGTATTCGTTGGGCACGATTGCCTTTGCCAGCCAGTAGGGCATCGGTCCAATGAAAAGCGGTAAAATGGTTGTGGCGACTAAGCGACTCTTCAACCCGGACCATAGTCAGTTGACCATCAGGATAGAGCAGTCGTAGTTTTTCTAAACTTTGGCTGAGAGCAAACAGGTTGCCTTCATGCCATTGTGCCAACATTTGTACTGCTTCTGCATCCGGTTGTAAGCCAAGCGCACGGCAGCGAGTTTGCACAAACTGCGGCAGTCTTTGTAGATCAGGGCTAAGACAGTTGACCCAGCAAGCTTGAGCGCTCAATGTTTTAAACCATTTTGCGCTCTCTTGTGCTTTGGTGAGCTTAGAGCCGACGACCACCAAAATAACATCTGAATGAAGCATCTCGGCAACATTGATCAGTTCTTTGGCTATCGCGACATTTACTCCTGCCTCAGGCAGTTCCAGTTCGATAAGTTGACGAGCAGAAAACAAGCTCATGGCTTGGCAGCAGTCATACACTTGGTACCAGTCAAAGCTGGCATCGATGGTAAATCGATGCCTTTCTTCAAAGCCTTGCTGCGTCGCTGCTTTTTGAATCGCTTGACGAGATTCTTGTAACAGCAAAGGCTCATTGCCAAACAGTAGGTAGATCGGGTGAAGCTGTTTACTCAGTTGATCCGTTAAACGGTCAGCAAAAATACGCATTGATGTCTCTATTGCTCAAGTTCAGGTTGCTGAATTTCAGGCTCCTGAAGGTCGATTGAGTTCGTTTCATTTTCAATCGTTTCAATACGGTATAGCTCTTCTTCTTCAGCGCGTTGTTGTGCTTTTTGCTCATCAACTTCTTGGCCAGTTAGCATCGTCCCCGCTTCAATGTCCGCTTTTAGACGCGCCATTTGACGAATGATCTGGCTTGCGGCTAATTTGCGCATTTCATCTTCAATCATGTCGCGTTCGACTGATTTTGCCAATGCGGTTAGAGGGTTATCTAGGTAGCTACGAGTCACGCTGGTTGATAGCTGACGTGAACCAATTTCAGGAATGGTCACTCGGTATGAAGCGTTAAACGTCAGTTCTTTTTCCGCGGCACGGGTATTTTGATATAACGATAGTGTTCGTTCACCCACACTCTCTCCCAATAAATGGAGATTAGGGATGTTCTCAGCGGGTGGAACAAGGGTTACTTCACTCATGCGCAGTTGGCTACGCATCATGCGGGTGAAAGTACTGTATTGGTCATAACTGGTGAGCGACATAGTGTCGAGTTCTTCAGGAATGGAATAATCGCCTCTTAGATGGAAACCACATGCAGTCAAAAGGCTCGCTGCTAGTACAACACTAGTCAACTTAATCGAAGATAGGGAAAATAGACGCATTGACGTACGACTCTCTGTTATTGGTTATTTATCTTAAGTCACTCACCGCTGGGCTGAAAGTAACTTGAGATAAATAAACAGGGCGGCGTACCACCCTGTTTACAGACCTTGAAATGACGATTTAGTTCGCCATGTTCGTGAGGTTAGTGACGAGTATTAGTTAGCCACGATGTTCAGTAGTTTACCCGGTACGTAAATCACTTTACGAATGGTTAAACCATCAAGGAATTTCGTTGCGTTCTCATCATTTAGACCAAGTTCACGTACTTGCTCTTCGGTGGCGTCAGCCGCAACGGTCAGTTTTGCACGCAATTTACCGTTGATCATCACAACAACAGTGATTTCGTCTTCAACCAGTGCATTTTCATCGAACGTTGGCCATGTTGCTGAGTCAACATCTGATTCACCTAACGCAATCCACATTTCGTAGCTGATGTGTGGCGTCATAGGGTAAAGCATACGTACAACCGCTTTTAGCGCTTCATCAAGAATTGCACGATCTTGTACTGACTCTTGAGGTGCTTTTGCCAGCTTGTTCATCAGTTCCATGATCGCGGCAATCGCGGTGTTGAACGTTTGACGGCGACCGATATCATCCGATACTTTGGCGATGGTTTTGTGTACATCACGACGTAGCGCTTTTTGATCACCAGATAGAGTTGCAACGTCAACGGCTTCAGCCGCGCCTTTTGCTGTGTGGCTAGCCACAAGCTTCCAAACACGTTTTAGGAAACGGTTTGCGCCTTCAACGCCAGACTCTTGCCATTCCAGCGTCATGTCAGCTGGCGATGCAAACATCATGAATAGACGCACGGTATCTGCACCGTATTTGTCTACCATCTCTTGTGGGTCAATACCGTTGTTTTTTGACTTAGACATTTTGATCATGCCTGAGTGCTCAACGTTACGGCCTAGGTTATCAACCGCTTTTTCGATACGGCCTTTGCCATCACGTTCAATGGTGACATCTGTTGGTGCGATCCACTCTTTACCGCCTTTTTCGGTGGTGTAGAAGAAAGCATCAGCCAGAACCATGCCTTGACACAGTAGTTGCTTGAATGGTTCGTCAGAGGTTACGTAACCTGCGTCACGTAGCAACTTGTGGAAGAAACGTGAGTACAATAGGTGCATACAAGCGTGCTCGATACCACCAATGTACTGATCTACTGGGAGCCAGTAGTTTGCTTTTTCTGGATCTAGGATGTCGTCTGCTTGTGGAGAACAGTAACGTGCGTAGTACCAAGATGATTCCATAAAGGTATCGAAGGTATCGGTTTCACGCAGTGCTGGCTCGCCATTAAATGTGGTCTTCGCCCACTCTTTGTCTGCTTTGATAGGGCTAGTTACGCCATCCATCACCACATCTTCAGGTAGGATTACTGGTAGTTGGTCAGCAGGAACCGGGTGAACTTCACCGTCTTCTGTTGTTACCATTGGGATTGGCGCTCCCCAGTAACGTTGACGAGATACGCCCCAGTCACGTAGACGGAAGTTAACCGTTTTCGTGCCTTTGCCTTCTGCTTCTAGTTTCGCTGCGATCGCATCGAATGCCGCTTGGAATTCTAGACCGTCGAATTCGCCTGAATCAAACAGAACACCCTTTTCTGTGTAAGCTGCTTCAGAAACGTCAACGTCAGTGCCATCAACCGGCTTAATTACTGGAATGATGTCTAGGCCGTATTTAGTTGCAAATTCGTAGTCACGTTGATCGTGAGCAGGAACCGCCATTACCGCGCCTGTGCCGTAATCCATAAGAACGAAGTTCGCCACGTAAATAGGCACTTCACGACCGTTCAATGGATGAATAGCAGTAAGGCCAGTCGCCATACCTTTCTTCTCCATTGTCGCCAGTTCCGCCTCGGCTACTTTGGTATTCTTACATTCGTCAACGAACGCTGCAAGCTCAGCGTTGTTCTCCGCTGCTTTCTCAGCAAGAGGGTGACCAGCAGCAATACCGACGTAAGTCACGCCCATAAGCGTGTCAGGGCGTGTGGTGTACACTTCTAGTGGTGATGCTTCACCTTGCACTTCAAATGCAAGCTCAACACCTTCAGAGCGACCAATCCAGTTACGCTGCATGGTTTTCACCATTTCAGGCCAACCGTCTAGGTTGTCTAGATCGTCAAGTAGCTCTTGTGCGTACTCAGTGATTTTAATGAACCACTGTGGAATTTTCTTTTGTTCAACCGGCGTATCACAACGCCAGCAGCAACCGTCTTCAACCTGCTCGTTCGCCAGTACTGTTTGGTCGTTTGGACACCAGTTTACTGAAGAGGTCTTTTTGTAAACCAAGCCTTTTTCGTACAGCTTAGTAAAGAATTCTTGTTCCCAACGGTAGTACTCAGGCGTACATGTTGCGAATTCACGATTCCAATCGTAACCAAAACCCAGCAGTTTAAGCTGGTTTTTCATGTATTCGATGTTTTCGTATGTCCATGGTGCAGGTGCAGTGTTGTTTTTTACTGCTGCGTTTTCTGCAGGTAGGCCGAACGCATCCCAACCAATAGGTTGCATTACGTTTTTGCCTTGTAGACGTTGGAAACGAGATACAACATCACCGATAGTGTAGTTACGCACGTGACCCATGTGCAGTCGACCACTTGGGTACGGGAACATAGACAAACAGTAGAATTTTTCTTTGTTTGGGTCTTCACTTACAACAAAGGTCTTGTTGTTATCCCAGTGCTGTTGAACTTTCTGTTCAATGTCTTGCGGGTTGTATTGCTCTTGCATCGATGATATCCGGTTATCTTGGAAAGTGTGAGTTCAGTTAGAACAGACAATAATAGATCGTCATAGAATACATAAAGGAGCAGAGTTCAACAATAGCCAACGCTCTTCTAGCTTGAAGTTGCTGTGTTGGAAACTGCTTTCGCTCTCCAAGTCACAGACTATTATTGTGATAAGGGGATTTAATCATTCGATGTCCAATGACATGTTATCAATATTGGACGCGGTATGAACGATGGAGGAAGTGACGATGCCAAAACGTAAGGCGGGTTATGAAGATATGTTTGATGATGTGGTAGAAGCACTCAAGCATAGTCCAGATGAAGTAAACCACGTGCTCGAAACATCAGGTAAGTATGTTGATGCTGCCAATGATATGACCAAAGATGAGTTGGCATTGATATCGGCGTATATGAAATCGGATTTAAAAGAGTTTGCCGACAACTACGAACACTCAAAAAGCGGTCCATTTTATCAAATGGTGACCAATTCTATTTGGCAAGGGTTACTCGAAATTACCGATCGAACCAAAGTAGAGTGGGTTGAATTGTTTGCTGATTTGGAACATCAAGGTTTGTATCAAGCCGGTGAGGTCATTGGGTTGGGTACGTTAGTGTGCGACAAGTGTGGGCATCAAACGCAATACAATCATCCAACCGAGATTATCTCGTGTATTCAATGTGGCCATACGGCATTTACCCGCAAGCCTTTAAAACCTTAAGTTGTAAATAAAAAAGAGGGCTCATTAAGAGCCCTCTTTTTTAATGTTGGCGACGGTGGTAGAGACCAACCGAAAGACACAGCAGTACCCAAAGGTACAGCGGCCATGAGCCAACGCTATGATAGGGTGTTTGTCCGGTGGTTGATGTCACGCTGGCACGTAATACGCCAGTTTCAAACTGCGGAATTTGCGCCGTAATTTGGCCTTTATGATCAGTGACTGCTGTTACGCCATTGTTGGTGGACCGAATCACCGGCTTACCAAACTCAAGCGCGCGCATGCGGGCGATTTCCATATGTTGCAATGGACCAATGGAGCGACCAAACCACGCATCATTCGACAGCGTAAGAATGAAGTCAGTCTCATCAGTGATGTTGGCACGCACTTGCTCGCCAAAAATAATCTCATAGCAGAGCGCTGGTGCCAGTTGCTTACCGTTGGCATCGATGTTGGTTTGCACATAGTCACCGCGACTAAACGATGACATAGGTAAATTAAAGAATGGTGCTAGCGGGCGCAGCAGCGCTTCAAACGGAACGAACTCACCAAACGGCAGTAGGTGGTGCTTGTGGTAACGCTTATCTAGATCGTAACTGTAATCGCCGTAATTGGTTTCACCTAACGATAGAATGCTATTGTAAAATTTGCGATCGCTATCTTGATTGACCACGCCGGTGATCACCGCACTGTGATTCGCTTTAGCGTTGCTGTCTAAGTTCGATAAGAATGAGCTGATTTCAAATTCGAAGGCAGGAATTGCCGCTTCCGGCCAAACAATAATGTCGGCATCCCAATTTTGTCGGGTTAGGTCGACATATTTCATGATGGTCGGCCAACGCTGACTTGGTTGCCATTTTAGCGCTTGCTCGATATTACCTTGGATAAGGGCAAATTTGGTGGTGCTACTAGGGTTGGGTGTTACCCAGTTAATGTTACGTAAACCAAAACCCGTCGCGATGATGATGGCTGGTACAAGCAGCATTGACCATTGTTTATGGATCAACGCATAAGTGACAGCACTGCCACTGATGACGATAAGCAGGGTGATCAATTCCACGCCACCAAGTGGAGCGAAGCTCGCTAATGGCGAATCAATTTGGCTGTAGCCTAGCCACAACCATGGGAAACCGGTCATCACCCAGCCGCGTAGCCAATCGCAAACCAGCCACAAAGCAGGGGCGATCAGTAAGAAGCGGATACGGTCGCTCTTGCTCGCGAAGCGATTGAGTAAACCTGCAAATAGCGCAGGGTAAATCGCAAGGTAGCTGACCAATAAGATCATCAAAAACAGGCTGGCTATTTTTGGCATTCCACCGAAATTATCGATGCTGACATGCACCCAACTAATACCGGTAGCAAATTGGCCGAGCCCCCAAGCAAAACCGATGGCAACAGCGTGTTTGGTGCTTTGTCGGTCAAGTAGCCACAGCAGTGCTACGATGCTAAAAATCGCCAAAGGCCACAACTGGTATGGCGTGAATGCAAATGTTGTTAAGGCGCCAACAAAAGCGGCCCCTACGGGCCGCTTGAGGCGATGAACTAGAGTACTAATCATCGTTATTATCTTATTTAGAAGACGTGTAGATTATTCTTCAATAGGTTGCGGTAATGGCTCGTTGTCCGGCACAGTCACTTGCAGTTGAATAACACGGCGGTTATCGGCTGCAGTCACTTTAAAGCTGTAGTGATCAATTTCTACAACTTCGCCTCGCGTTGGTAAATGACCGAATGTCGTCATTACCAAACCACCCACGGTATCTACTTCTTCATCACTGAACGAAGTGCCGAAGGTTTCATTGAACTCTTCAATAGTGGTGAGGGCTTTGACAGCATACGTGTGCTTACTTAGCTGACGGATATCAAGTTCTTCCTCATCGTCGAATTCGTCTTCGATGTCGCCGACGATTTCTTCAAGGATATCTTCAATAGTCACTAGACCTGAAACACCACCGAATTCATCCACAACGATCGCCATGTGGTAGCGTTCTTCACGGAATTCTTTCAGTAGTCGGTCTACACGTTTGCTTTCAGGTACAACAACGGCAGGGCGAATAACTTGTTCGATATTGAACTCTGCGCTGTCAGAACCTAGGTATTTGAGTAAGTCCTTCGCGAGTAGGATGCCTTCCACATGGTCTTTATCTTCGCTAATAACAGGGTAGCGAGAGTGTTGTGCATCGGTGATCAACGCAACCAGTGCGTCAAGATCGTCAGTGCGCTCCACTGTGACCATTTGCGAGCGTGGGATCATAATATCACGCACTCGCATTTCGGCTATTTCCATTACACCTTCGAGCATGTCGCGGGTGTCGTGGTCAATAAGGTCATTTTCTTCTGAGTCGCGGATAACATCCACAAGCTCTTGGCGATCTTTAAGATCTCCTTGAAATAGTTGACCTAGGCGTACAAAGAAGGACTTTCTACTCGGACCTTCTGATTTTTCTTTCTTACCTTCTAGAGATGAGGGCGAATTATCTTCGTTCATTGTGTCTCAATTACATAACGCTATCAGATGTGTGATAGCACACGTAGGAAAACTAAACTGGGCGATTAAGCGAGTTTGGTCTTCATCATTAGAGCAATTAATTACTCTTTTTCTGCAATATACGGGTCTTGATAACCCATAGCTTGCATAATTTCAGTTTCGAGCGATTCCATCTCTTCAGCTTCATCGTCTTCGATATGATCATAACCTAGCAGATGCAGGCTGCCATGTACAACCATATGAGCCCAATGTACCAAAGCTGGCTTATCTTGCTCAATGGCTTCTTGTTCAACCACTTGTCGACAAATGATCAGGTCACCAAGTAGATCCATTTCCATACCTTCTGGCACTTCAAATGGGAAAGAGAGTACGTTGGTGGGTTTATCTTTGCCGCGATACTCTAAGTTAAGCTGGTGGCTCTCTTGTTCATCAACAATGCGCACTGTCACTTCAGCATCTGGCTGAAATAATGAAATGGCTTTGCTTAACCAAAGATGAATATCATCAAAGCTTGGTAAACCTTGTTCATCTTCGACTGCTAATTGTAGATCCAGTTCGATCGCCATTACTGCTTATTCTCCGGTGCGGTTGGTAATAATTCCGCTTTTTGCGCTTCTAGCAATTTGTCTTCGCGTTCTTCGCGACGACGTTGTTCAATTTCTTTACGCGCTTTTTGATCTTGGGTTTCCCACTTCTCATACGCGTTAACGATGCGAGCCACTACTGGGTGGCGTACGACGTCATCAGCTTGGAAGAAGTTGAAACTGATTTCTTCTACTTCATTAAGCACTTCAATTGCATGGCGTAGGCCAGAGCGAGCACCACGTGGTAAGTCAATTTGAGTTACGTCACCGGTAATCACCGCGCGTGAGTTAAAACCAATCCGTGTTAAGAACATTTTCATTTGTTCCACGGTGGTGTTTTGGCTTTCATCAAGAATAATAAACGCATCGTTTAAGGTGCGACCGCGCATGTAAGCTAGCGGTGCTACTTCAATAACGTTTCTCTCGATAAGTTTTTCGACTTTCTCAAAACCGAGCATCTCAAACAAAGCGTCATAAAGCGGACGCAAGTAGGGATCGACTTTTTGGCTCAAATCACCCGGTAAGAATCCCAGTTTCTCACCCGCTTCAACGGCTGGACGAGTCAGGAGAATACGACGGACTTCTTGGCGCTCAAGCGCATCAACGGCCGCGGCAACAGCAAGATAGGTTTTACCGGTTCCTGCTGGGCCAATACCAAAAGTAATGTCATGGGTGACCATGTTGACTAGGTATTGCGCTTGATTGGCGGTACGCGGTTTGATCACGCCTTTTTTGGTCTTGATAAAGACTTCTTTGCCATATTCCATATTGGATTCCGCTTCTTGCTCAAGAATACCGGTTTCTTTTATCGCAAGATGGATCTCTTCTGGTTCAATATCAGGAATATTGCCACGAACAGGGGCGGTGTTAACGTAAAGGGTTTTAATAATTTCAAGCGCGGCTGCTGAGGTGTGAGGTTTACCCACGATGGTGAAGAAGTTGCCTCGGTAGCTAATTTCTACGCCTAATCGGCGTTCTAAGTGCTTGATGTTGTCATCGAATGGTCCGCAAAGGCTAGCTAAACGGTGATTATCGGCAGGTTCTAGATCGATCTCTAGCGTGACAATTTTATTGCTCAAAGTTACCTCTCATTGTGCCAATAGGCAGAGAGCTGATAGAGATCAGCTCTCTTTGGCGTGTTCGAATTTATGGCGTAAAGGTAGCAACACCTAATTCATCTTCGCGACGCGTATTTGCCATCATTTGCGTTGGCGAAATCATGTTACGAAGATCCATGTCTTTTTCAGTGCGAACTAGCTCACCACGTAGTGAGTTAGTCATTACATCAACGATCTTAACATCAACGAATTGGCCGATCAGATCAGCATTGCCTTCGAAGTTCACAACTCGGTTATTTTCAGTACGAGCACGAAGTTCCATTAGGTTTTTCTTCGATGGGCCTTCAACCAATACACGTTGCTCTGTGCCTAGCATTAGGCGTGAGTAACGCATCGCTTGTGCGTTGATGGTTTGTTGTAGTTCGTAAAGACGCTCTTTCTTCACTTCTTCCGCAAGATCACACGGGTAATCTGCAGCCGGTGTGCCTGGACGAGGAGAGAAGATAAAGCTGAAGCTCATATCAAAATCGACTTCTTTGATTAGCTTCATGGTGTCTTGGAAGTCTTTGTCTGACTCACCAGGGAAACCAACGATAAAGTCTGAACTGATTTGGATGTCAGGACGCGCTTTACGTAGTTTACGAATAATAGATTTGTATTCGATAGCCGTGTGCGGACGTTTCATCATCGTCAATACGCGGTCACTACCGCTTTGCACAGGTAGGTGCAAGAAGCTCACTAGTTCAGGAGTGTCTTCATATACGGCAATGATGTCATCAGTAAACTCAAGCGGGTGGCTAGTGGTAAAGCGTACGCGATCGATACCATCGATAGAAGCGACGAGACGCAGCAGTTCAGCAAACGAACAGATTTCGCCGTCGTGCATTGGACCACGGTATGCGTTTACGTTCTGGCCTAGAAGGTTTACTTCACGCACGCCTTGCTCTGCAAGTTGCGCGATCTCGTAAAGTACGTCATCCATTGGACGGCTAACTTCTTCACCGCGAGTGTATGGCACTACGCAATAAGTACAGTATTTAGAACAGCCTTCCATGATTGAAACGAATGCCGTTGCGCCTTCAGCACGAGGCTCAGGTAGATTGTCGAATTTTTCAATCTCAGGGAATGAAATATCCATGACAGGCGCTTCGTTAGTTTGCGACTGCTGGATCATTTGTGGCAGGCGGTGCAGAGTTTGCGGGCCAAAAATTACGTCCACGAATGGTGCACGCTGGCGAATATGATCACCTTCTTGAGTAGCAACACAGCCACCCACACCAATCACAACACCGGCTTTTTTATCTTTTAGTGTTTTCCAACGACCAAGCTGGTGGAAAACTTTTTCCTGTGCTTTTTCACGGATCGAACAGGTGTTAAGTAGAAGTACATCTGCTTCATCAGGGTCTTCTGTTAGCTCATAGCCATTTGCAGCGTTAAGCAGGTCGGCCATTTTTGATGAATCGTATTCGTTCATCTGGCAACCCCAAGTTTTAATTAGCAGTTTCTTACTCATCTCACTTTCGCTCGTGTTAAATCTTAAAAATCGTTGAACTGGCAGCCTCTATTGACTACTGTTCATTCAAATTATAGCCGCCGTCACGGCGGTAAGCGGCGTATTGTACTGCTTTAAAAAGCACCTGACTAGTGTTGTCGCCAAATGAGTCAATGCTAGACTTTACAAGGGCTTTGCCCTTGGTCGAGTTAAGGTTTTTAGTTACATTTTCTTAATCAATCCGTACAATAAAAATTCACTCACAAATCAAGATGATGACGCGCAGAAAATGAACAAGTTTGACATTGCAGTGATTGGTGGCGGCATGGTTGGTGCGGCTGTTGCGCTGGGTTTTGCTAAGCAAGGCAGGCAGGTTGTATTAATTGAAGGGCAGCAGCCTTATGCCTATGCGGATGAGCAGGCGATGGACATTCGTGTGTCGGCGATTTCCCATCATTCGGTCGATATTCTGCAAAAATTGGGCGCATGGCAAGCGATTGAAAAAATGCGTGTTTGTCCTTATCGACGCTTAGAAACGTGGGAACACCCAGAATGTCGAACTCGCTTTAACAGCGATGATCTTGGTTTAGAGCAGTTGGGTTACATTGTTGAAAATCGCGTGATTCAGCTCGGCTTATGGCAACAGTTCGCTCAATATCCGAACCTCACTGTGATTTGCCCTGATTCACTCGCGTCATTGGTTGTTGAGGATGAAGTAAAAATCACCTTAACCTCAGGCAGCACACTGAGCGCCGAATGGGTAGTCGGCGCGGACGGTGCGAATTCAAAAGTGCGTGACTTTGCTAGTATTGGTGTAACGGCATGGGATTATCGCCAGCACTGCATGCTGATCAATGTTGAAACTGAATCTGACCAACAAGAGATTACTTGGCAGCAATTTCATTCCACTGGCCCACGCTCATTTCTGCCCTTGTGCGGCCAGCAAGCATCGTTGGTTTGGTATGACTCTCCAAAACGAATTAAACAACTTAGTGCGATGAGCAATGAACAGCTTGGTGAAGAGGTGATGACTTACTTTCCGACTGAGCTTGGCCAGGTCAAAGTGTTGCAACACGGTTCATTTCCACTGACCCGCCGCCATGCTCAACAGTACGTGAATAATCGTTGTATTTTGGTCGGGGATTCGGCCCATACGATTAATCCACTCGCTGGACAAGGGGTTAATCTTGGTTTTAAAGATGTTGCCGCGTTATTAGAGACCGTTGAAGGTGAGTCTATTTCAGTTGAACGATTAAAGACTTATGAGCGTAAGCGTCGTGGCGATAATTTATTGATGCAGTCGGGAATGGATTTTTTCTATGCTGGGTTTAGTAACGACATTGCACCATTAAAACTGCTACGTAATGCAGCTTTAAAATTGGCAGATAAGACTGGGCCAATTAAGCAACAGGTGCTCAAGTACGCGCTGGGTTTAAACTAATATCGCTTAGCAATGATTCAAATGCTAGATACAAAAAACGCTGCTCAAGGGCAGCGTTTTTTTCGTTTCGCTAAGTAAAAATTACTTAGTTACACGTAGTACTGGAGTTTCACCAACAGTTACAGCACCAGAAAGCTTGTTCAGCTCTTTGATCTCGTCCATGTTAGAGATAACTACTGGAGTCAGAGTTGATTTCGCTTTCTCTTCTAGAAGAGCTAGATCGAATTCAATTACTGTGTCGCCAGCTTTAACCGTTTGGCCTTCTTCAGCGATACGCTTGAAGCCTTCGCCTTTTAGCTCAACTGTGTCGATACCGAAGTGAACGAATAGCTCAACGCCGTCGTCTGATTCGATAGAGAATGCGTGGTTAGTTTCGAAGATTTTACCGATAGTACCGTTTACAGGAGCTACCATCTTGTCGCCAGTAGGCTTGATAGCAATACCGTCACCAACGATTTTCTCTGCGAATACTACATCTGGCACATCTTCGATGTTAACGATTTCGCCTGATAGAGGTGCGATGATTTCGATTGCACCAGCGTCAGCGCTGTCATCAGATACTAGCTTCTTAAGTTTATCAAACAGACCCATTGTGTCATGCTCCTAACGTTTAGTTTTATTCTTTCGAAATATAGTATACCAATCTAATCGAATAGACGAACATTTTTAGCCGTCTATTCGGTAACCGAGTAAGGCATGATGTAAGCAAACACTTGATGCATTGATCAATTTTAGCTGTGATTTCAGCTAACGAGTGTTGCTACTCCATGCCTACGGTATAGATTGGATATGCAGATTACTTGCTTTTTTCTGCAATGAACTTTTCTACAACGGCTTCGATTTCAGCTGCTGTTGGTAGAGAAAGCGCTTCTTCTGCCATCGCTTTAACTTCAGCGAAGTTAGAGTTACGGATTACTTTCTTAACTGCTGGGATAGAGATGCCGCTCATTGAGAACTCATCTAGGCCCATACCAAGTAGAAGTAGTGTTGCGCGCTCATCACCTGCAAGCTCACCGCACATACCTGTCCATTTACCTTCCGCGTGAGACGCGTCGATAACTTGCTTGATAACCGTTAGTACTGCTGGTGAAAGTGGGTTGTAAAGATGAGAAATCATCTCGTTACCACGGTCAACCGCTAGAGTGTACTGAGTTAAATCGTTAGTACCGATGGAGAAGAAAGCCACTTCTTTTGCTAGGTGGTGTGCGATTGCAGCAGCTGCTGGAGTCTCAACCATTACGCCAATTTCGATTTCTTCATCGAAAGCTAGGCCTTCAGCGCGAAGTTCAACTTTGTACTCTTCGATGGCTTTTTTCAGTTCACGGATCTCTTCAACAGAAATGATCATTGGGAACATGATGCGTAGTTTACCGTGTGCTGACGCACGTAGGATACCACGTAGCTGGTCACGAAGGATTTCACGACGATCCAAGCTGATACGCACTGCACGCCAGCCTAGGAAAGGGTTCATCTCTTTTGGCAGATCCATATATGGCAGGTCTTTGTCGCCGCCGATATCCATAGTACGGATGATAACCGCTTGACCTTCCATTGCTTCTGCAACTTCTTTGTACGCTTGGTACTGTTCTTCTTCAGTAGGAAGTGCAGTACGATCCATAAATAGGAATTCAGTACGGTACAGACCAACACCTTCACCACCGTTACGGATGATACCGTCACAGTCTTTCACTGTACCGATGTTGCCGCAGACTTCTACGCGGTGGCCATCAGTGGTTTCTGCGTGTAGGTCTTTCAGTTTTGCTAGCTCTTCTTTTTCAGCAAGGAATGCTGCTTTCACAGCTTTTGCTTCTTCAATTTGAGCGTCAGAAGGGTTTACGACGATTTTGTTGTTCATCGCGTCAAGAATCAGCATGTCGCCATTCTTAACTTTCTTTGTGATGTCGTTAGTACCAACGATCGCTGGAAGCTCAAGCGAGCGAGCCATGATTGAAGTGTGAGAAGTACGACCGCCGATATCACATGCGAAACCCAGTACGTAATCTAGGTTGATTTGCGCAGTTTCTGATGGCGTTAGGTCGTAAGCAACTAGGATAACTTCTTGATCGATATCGCTTAGCGATACGATGTTGATGCCTAGAGCGTTTTTAACGAAACGAGAGCCGATGTCGCGAATATCAGTCGCGCGCTCTTTTAGGTATTCGTCATCTAGAGACTCTAGTGCACATGCTTGTTCTTCGATAACAGTATAGATAGCGTTATCTGCAGACATTTTGTCTTTTTTGATCAGCGCTAGGATTTCTTCTTCTAGCTCTTCATCTTCAAGAAGCATGATGTGACCTTCAAAGATCGCTTCTTTTTCTTCACCGAATGTTTCAAGTGCTTTTTGCTTGATGGTTTCAAGCTGAGCAGATGATTTGTTGCGAGCGTCAAAGAAACACGCAACTTCTGCTTCTACTTGATCGTCTGTGATCGGGTTTGTATTTAGTACAATTTCATCTTCTTGAAGTAGTAGTGCTTTACCAATAGCAATACCAGGAGATGCTAGGATGCCTGAAATCATAGCCTTACCTTAAATTGGTCAACTTTAAACGGGAGAAATATGGATGCGCTAACGATAATGTTTAGCTTATGTTTTGCTCTATTTCCAACAAAGCCATTTTGTTTTCACAAAATGGCTTCGAAAATAGGAGACCGGATTAGTGTAGTTGGTCCATTAGAGCAACTAGGTGGTCTACAGCTTGTTGTGCTTGTGGGCCTTCAGCAGAAATTTTAACTACAGTGCCTTTTACTAGGCCAAGAGTTTGTAGTTTGAAAAGGCTTTTTGCGCTAGCGCTTTTACCGTTTGAAGTCACGCTGATGTCCGCATCGAAAGCTTTAGCTTCTTTTACGAATTGTGCAGCAGGACGAGTGTGAAGACCATTTTCTGCAGTGATTTCAACTTGCTTCTCGTACATTTTGTATACCCCAATTAATTATATTATAGATAGTTTATTAACCCGAACTAGCTTAACGCTTTATGAAAGCGGCTTCTATGAAACGTGCCATCATTTTGTGTTGAAACTGATACAGGTTACAAATATTGCAGTAACGACTGAAACATTAAGTACCGATCATTACCGCTTAAATACCGTTTTGGCAATATTATTTTGAAGCCAAAAATAAAACATTGCTGATATTACCAAAGGTGTGGCGAGGATCAACAAAAAAGCCCCTGAATGGGGCTTTTTTAAACTAAAATTTGATTTGGATACGTATTACTGTTGGTTCTCTTTTTCAGTAAAGATACCAGAAAATAGCGCAGTACTGAGGTAACGTTCACCAGAGCTTGGTAGTACAACAACAATTGTTTTTCCTGCAAATTCAGGTAGTTCCGCAATTCTGTTCGCTGCTACTACCGCCGCGCCCGAAGAGATACCAGCAAGAATACCTTCCTCTTCCATGAGACGTTGTGCCATCTCAATGGCTTCTTCTGAAGTTACGGCTTCAACACGGTCTAGCAGCTCTAAATCTAGGTTACCAGGGATGAAACCTGCACCGATACCTTGGATTTTATGTGGAGCAGGTTGAATATCATCACCGGCAAGAGCTTGTGCAATAACTGGCGATTCTGCCGGCTCTACCGCCACAGATGTGATCGCCTTGCCTTTTTCGCCTTTAATATAACGGCTAGTACCTGTGATCGTGCCGCCAGTACCCACACCCGCTACGATAACATCCACTTCACCATCGGTTGCATCCCAAATCTCAGGTCCAGTGGTCTTCTCATGGATCTCTGGGTTTGCTGGGTTATTGAACTGTTGAAGAAGTAGGTATTTTTCTGGATTGCTGGCAACGATTTCTTCTGCTTTAGCAATCGCGCCTTTCATACCTTTAGCCGCTTCTGTTAGCTCGAGGTTGGCGCCTAGCGCTTTGAGCAGTTTACGACGCTCAAGGCTCATTGATTCTGGCATGGTTAGCGTAAGTTTGTATCCACGCGCGGCAGCAACGAAAGCCAGTGCGATACCGGTGTTGCCACTGGTTGGCTCAACCAGTTCAACACCTGGTTTCAGTGTGCCTTTTTTTTCAGCATCCCAAATCATGTTTGCGCCGATACGACACTTAACGCTGAAGCTTGGGTTACGCGCTTCAATTTTAGCAAGTACATTACCTTTGCTAACTTTGTTTAAACGTACCAGTGGAGTGTTACCAACAGTTAGTGAGTTGTCTTCATAAATCTTGCTCATTGTATGGTCCTTCATTAGTTAGCGTCTTGCTCGGATACCACAAAAATCAGGATACCGCGCAACCATATTTGTTTATTTTGTGTGATAGAGATTAGGACAGTAAAAAATTCTAGAGAAGGATTAAAAAGTTATATCTTATTAACTTGAAGGTACTCGCAAAGAAAATAGCAGGGAGTATTGAACTCCCTTTTGATTATTTTTTAAACTCTGCCACCCACATCGCCGTTGCACCGCAGACAGCAATCGGCATTACAATCAAATTGAGGATTGGAATGGTGGTGAAAACGCTCACCAGTACACCGAAGCCGTACGCCTTACCTTGTTTTTGTTTCAAATTGTAACGCATGTCGTTGAAACAGATTTTGTGGTTATCAAATGGGTAGTCGCAGTATTGAATAGCCAGAATCCACGCGGTGAAAACAAACCAAAGAATTGGCCCGATGGTTTGGCCTAGTGCTGGGATCAATAACAGTAAAAAAAGACCAATCGCTTTTGGCAGAACATAGAGTAATTTACGCCATTCGCGTGCTAGTACGCGGGGCGTATCTTTAATAACACTTAAAATACCATCGTCGTTTATTTTTTGTCCGGTTAGGTGCTCTTCTACTTTTTCAGCCAATAAACCGTTAAAAGGCGCGGCGATAAAATTCGCCAGAGTACTAAAAAAGTAAGAGAAGGTTGCTAAAATCGTCAGCACCAAGATTGGCCACAGCAGATAGCTAAGCCACGAAAGGAACTCAGGCAGTTGTCCCATCCAAGAAGATATCCATGTATCAAGATGAGAAAATAGATAAAACAGGGCACCGCCCACCAAAATGATATTGGCCAAGAGCGGTAAAATGACAAAGCGGCGTATTTCGGCACTTAGGGCAATTTCGATACCGTAAAAGAAGTAGCCGAAACCTGAGCGAGGTGTGGTGTTGTTATTCATAGTTACTTTTTGCATCGTTACTTTTTGTATAGTGACAGTTTTGGGTGGAAAATGAGCACTTTCTATAATAACAAGAAAGAAGCGTGTCCAAAATCACAACATTGAGGGAACTTCTCACATTAATTTGTTCTAAAACCCTAGTGAGTTTTGGTAGAGTTGGTTGTTAACCGTTTTAATAAACTTAGCTCAGGCAACAATAACGTTTTAGCTAAGCAAATGAGAGCAAAAAATGCAGGAATTGCGATTCGTACTTATCGTGGTGGGCGCGCTAGCCATTGCCGCGTTGCTATTTCACGGTCTGTGGACGAGTAAAAAAGAAGGTAAGTCAAAATTTGGTGACAAGCCACTAGGGAAGCTGGATGTAGGAAGCGATGAAATCGCTGACCGCAGTGCAGAACGTGGATTTGCTCCAGAAGACGACTTTGACATTATTCGTAAAGAGCGCAAAGAGCCTGATCTCTCGGTTGAGCCTTTGGAGATCGATCCTTTGGCCTCAGATCCTTTGGTTGATAATTACGTTGAGCCTGATGTGAAACATGCGGATATCAATCATCGTGAAGTCGATGAGCAAGCTTATTCGATTGATCATGACTTGCCATCCATGTCGGCGGTAGCAGAAACGGTTGTTGCGGTAGAGCCACTAAATGAAAAAACACCAATTGAAACTTCTCTAAACGAAACCTCTTTAGAACCGGTTGCTACTGCGCAGAGCGCTGATGAAAGTATCACCGCCACTAAAGCTGCGGCTACTCCTCAAGTTGAACTGACGGTGTCAGACAGTATTCAACGTGATGAACCGTTAATTGAAGAAAGTGAAAACAAAGTAGAAGATGAGCAGCCAGAAATGGATGTGATTGTACTTAATGTGCATTGTTCCGGTGAGCAAGCATTTGTCGGTACTAAGCTATTTGATAGCATGCAACAAAATGGTTTGTTGTATGGTGAAATGGACATCTTCCATCGCCATGCGGATTTGTCGGGCACCGGCAAGGTGCTATTTAGTGTCGCGAATATGATGCAGCCAGGTACGCTCCAGCATGATGATCCCGCGCTTTTCACGACTAAAGGTATTTCATTCTTTATGACATTGCCGTGTTTTGGTGATGCAGAGCAGAATTTTAAATTGATGCTCAGAACGGCCCAACAGATTGCCGATGATCTTGGAGCGAATGTCCTTGATGATGCACGCAATCTAATGACGCCTAATCGGTTAGATGCTTACCGAGCACAAATTAAGAAATTTAAGGCCGCACACGCCAGTTAATTATTGTGCTGTGACTGGCTCTTGAACTTTAAGGCTCCTGATTAGGGGCCTTTTTATTTTGACGTCTATCAACCTGAGGGTATTGCTTGAGAATCTCAAATCAGGCGGTCATACTCCTTCCATTAGTTTTATTGCCTCTCGAACATTGAGTGAATTATGTCGACAGAAATCCAACCAAAGCTTGAACAATTACGCGAAACGCTTCATTACCATGCCGTCCGTTACTACGTAGAAGATAGCCCTGAGATCCCTGATGCGGAATACGATCGTCTGATGCGTGAATTATTGGATCTTGAAGCTCAATATCCAGATTTGGTCACGATTGACTCACCAAGTCAGCGTGTTGGCGGCAAGCCGCTTGATGGTTTTGAATCGGTTGCCCATGAAATCCCAATGTTATCGCTGGATAATGCTTTTGATGATAGTGAATTGGAAAGCTTTCATAAAAGAATGTCTGACCGCCTACCCGCTGCGCAATTTGATCTATTTTGTTGTGAGCCAAAACTGGATGGCTTGGCGATAAGCTTGCTCTATGTTGATGGTGTTTTGGTACAAGCCGCGACTCGAGGTGATGGCACGACGGGAGAGAATGTTACGGAAAACGTTCGTACCATCAGTGCGATACCATTAAAACTGCGTGGTGAAGGTTGGCCTAATCGCATTGAAGTGCGTGGTGAAGTGTTTATGCCTAAAGCGGGCTTTGACAAGCTCAATCAAATCGCACTCAAAAAAGGTGAAAAACCGTTTGTGAATCCGCGCAACGCCGCCGCAGGCAGTTTACGTCAACTTGATTCTCGCATTACAGCGACTCGTCCACTCAGCTTTTACGCTTATAGTGTCGGGGTCGTGGAAGGCGAACCGTTATCATTGAGCCACTATGAGCGTTTTCTGCAGCTCAAAAACTGGGGACTACCAATGTGCCCAGAAACGAAGTTAGTTAAATCGTTAGATGAAGTAAAAGCGTATTACCACGATATCTTAGAGCGTCGCGATGCATTGGCGTATGAGATTGATGGGGTGGTGATTAAAGTTGATGACGTGACATTGCAAGAGCGTCTTGGCTTTGTTGCACGCGCACCGCGCTGGGCGATTGCGTATAAATTTCCAGCGCAAGAAGAAATCACGCTCTTGAATGATGTTGAATTCCAAGTTGGTCGAACTGGTGCGATCACCCCAGTCGCTAAGTTGGAACCTATTTTTGTCGGGGGAGTGACGGTGAGTAATGCCACCTTACACAACGCCGATGAGATAGCGCGCTTAGCGGTAAAAATAGGTGATAGCGTGATTATTCGTCGTGCGGGTGATGTCATTCCTCAAGTAGTGTCAGTTGTGTTGGATCGTCGCCCTGAATCTGCACGGGATATTGTATTCCCTACGCAATGCCCGGTGTGTAACTCTGCGGTTGAGCGCGTGGAAGGTGAAGCGGTAGCCCGTTGTACTGGCGGTCTTGTTTGTCAGGCGCAGCGTAAAGAGGCGCTTAAGCACTTTGTTTCTCGTAAAGCGCTTGATGTGGATGGTCTGGGTGAAAAGGTTATCGAGCAACTGGTGGATAAAGAGATGGTCGCAACCCCTGCTGATCTATTTAAACTCAGTGCAGGTGTGATTACAGTCCTTGAACGTATGGGGCCGAAATCGGCACAAAATGTGGTTGATGCATTGGTCAAAGCGAAGCAAACCACATTACCTCGCTTTTTATACTCGCTTGGTATTCGAGAAGTGGGTGAAGCGACCGCGGCGAACTTAGCGATGTATTTCAAGACACTCGATGCGGTAATGGCGGCCAGTCATGAACAATTGATTGAAGTGCAAGATGTCGGTGTTATCGTGGCAAGTCATGTCACGGCTTTCTTTGCCCAAGAGAAAAACCAACAAGTGATCGCTGAGTTGCAGCAGCAAGGGATTGATTGGCCAGCAATTGCAGAGCGTGATGACAGTGTGCCGCAGCCTTTGGCTGGAAAAACCGTGGTATTAACCGGCTCTCTTTCTCAATTATCTCGTAGCGATGCCAAAGCCGCGTTGCAAAATTTAGGTGCGAAAGTCGCTGGTAGCGTGTCAAAGAAAACCGATATTTTGTTTGTCGGCGAAAATGCAGGATCAAAATTAGCCAAAGCTCAAGAGTTAGGTATTGAAGTACAAACTGAGCAAGATTTAATCAACTTAATGTAAGCAAATTTGTCAGGAAAAACGTTCTACCATCAGTGGTAGAGCGTTTTTTTTTGGAAAAAATTAATCTCTTTTGACTGCGAAATAAAGTTCAAATCTAGAACCGTGATAAGCATCAAACTAAAATAAATCCCCGACCAAGTTGAAAAGTTAGTGCGACGCACTTCAAGTTAATTTATAGGTGTTTATATGTAAGCCGTTGTTTTGCATGTTATTTGATGTTTTTTTATAAAGTTCAAAAATCGAGTGCGATCAAGATCACTACTTTTGAAAAAGTATGTGTCAGCTCATATTTTTTTATAAAGAAATTAAGTTCTGATTGATGTTTTTTGTTGCGAAGTTAGTCTAGGTGGCATGGATACACACGGTGTATGCAGCAACTTTAAAATCAAAAGTTATTTAGTTTGATAATTGAGATTTTATGAGAATTATCTTTTCTCTTCGGCGGCCAAACTTAAGAGGGAAGAAATGAAAACAGCTATATCCCATTTTTTAGGAGTTTTTTCCATGGACAAATTTTTCAAACGCACTCTTGTATGTGCGGCAGTTGCTTCAGCAGCAATGGCTGGCACAGCAAACGCAGCAATTGAGCTAAACGGTCAAGCAGTACAGTTTTACGGTCAAGCGGCTGGTAGCCTTCAGCTAAACAACCCTGAAGTGGGTGATAGCAACACAGTAGTTGAGATCGAATCTCGTCTAGGTGTTCGTGGTACTGTTGAGTTTGATAATTTCGAGCCTAATTTCATCTACCAAATGGAAACAGGCAATGCTTGGAACCGTGGCGGTAACAACGATGGTCTAGGTTCTTTCGGTGGTCGTGACACATACTTTGGTTTTGATTTTGACGGTGTTGGTTCAATCAAATTTGGTCGTCAACTTGTTGCAGCATACAACTACGTCGATTGGCCACACTCAAACCCAGGTCTAGGTAACGTATTCGATTGGCACAACAAAATTGGTGCGACTTACCAAGATCGTGCAAACGACAACATCCGTTTTGATTCAGCAACTTGGGGTGGCTTTAACTTCCAAGCTACATTAAGCGGTATGGATGCAACGAACGAAGCGATGGTTTACAGCTTAGGTACATCTTTCACTCGTGAAATGTTCAGTGTACACGCTGGTTACTACGGTCAAAGTGAGTACGACGCTAAAGTTGCAGCAACAGACGCATCTTGGGGCTTTAATAAAGACTTACCGTCTTGTGCTGTAATTCCAGACGCAGATAAAGCTGGTAGTTACCAGTGTTATGGCGTGATTGATGCAACTGCAGCTACAACTAAAAAAGCGGGTGATGTTTCTTACGCAATCGTTGGTGGTAGCTTATACCTAGGTGACCTAACACTTACTGCTGCTTACAAACACATGAAAAATGACCTTGTTGGCAAGAAGAACGATCAAGACGCTTACTCAGCAACAGCTCAGTACGTAATTGATGGTAAGTGGGTTCTTAAAGGTGGTTACGCAGCAACATCTAAAACGGCTAACGGCGGTTACGATGATTCTGCAACAGCTATTACTGCACGTCTAGGTTACTTGCTACCAAGCTCTTACCTATACATGGACATCCGTAACTACGACATGCCAGCTGCTGAAGCGGGTAAAGACGAGAAAGCGGGTGACGCAACTAACATCCTATTGGGTGCAGAATACTACTTCTAAGCTCAGTCTTATAAGCTAGTCTAACTGTCTTAAATTGTACGAGCACTCATTCGAGTGCTCGTTTTTCTTATCAGGAGATTATAAATGAAGGTAATGAAAACCTTGTTGGCTATTGGTGTAATGACTACTTCATTCGCTCCACATGCAGAAGTTGGACTAAACTTCCATCGCGACCTCTCACCAATCATTGTTGATGGTGAAGAGATGGGGTATAGCTTATTTTCAAGTTCGGCTCAAACGTTAGACAATGGCACAAACCAAATTGTTTTCCGTATGGCTAAACTGATTGAAAATAATGGTGGAGAAAGAGAAAAATTTAACTCGCATGCATTCGTGCTAAGTTTTAATGCAGAAGATATCGATCTTCGCTTAGAGCCTGACATGCGCGTATTACGTGAAAGCGAAGGGATTGAATTTAACAAAAATCCGAAAGTAAAGTTGGTCGATGAAGGTGGCAATAATGTTGACTTCACGATTGATCGGCTACCTGCTGGCGATGGTTTAATGCGTGACTATAGTAAGGATCTTGCCCACTATAACAAGACCCATGGTATAAACACGGGCAATATTGCCGAGAGTAGTGTTGCACAAGTTGATGCTGCGGTAGTGGCGACATCTCCTGCAGTGAAAGTCGTGACGGTTAAAACCGGCGAACTAGAGCCTGCATCCATGATTGAATACTGGATGGATAAGGCAACACCGGCAGAAAATGAACAATTTGTTAGCTGGGCATTTGAAAATCGCTCAATGGATAAAGTAAGTCCTATTGAAGGTTCTCAAGCATTGAATATGCTTAGTTATTGGTATGCAGAAGCTAAAGTAGAAGATAGAAAACAGATTCTTGCTTGGCTTATCAGTCAATAAAAAATTCTAG
>NZ_AFWF01000061.1 GCF_000222605.1 Vibrio ichthyoenteri ATCC 700023
ACTGCGCCTGTTGAAGCCGACGACGCGACAACTCCAGCGGAAGCCAAAAGCGAAGTCACTAACGCGCCGAGCGCAGACGATGCGAAGAAAGCCGCGGTTGCCGCTGCTATTGCTCGTGCCAAAGCACGTAAATCAGAGCAAGCTACTGCGCCTGTTGAAGCCGACGCGACAACTCAAGCGGAAGCCAAAAGCGAAGTCACTGACGCGCCGAGCGCAGACGATGCGAAGAAAGCGGCCGTAGCTGCTGCCATTGCTCGTGCTAAAGCACGCAAGGCAGAACAAGCAACTGCGCCTGTTGAAGCCGACGATGCGACAACTCAAACGGAAGCCAAAAGCGAAGTCACTGACGCACCGAACGCAGACGATACAAAAAAAGCGGCCGTAGCTGCTGCCATTGCTCGTGCCAAAGCACGTAAAGCACAACAAGAACAACAAAAACAATCTGAGGAGAAAGAGTAGTGGCCTTCTTTATTGCCAGCTCACCCCATGCGCACAGCCGCAGAAGCACTCCTGACTTAATGAAGTGGGTGGCACTTTGTGCCCTACCGGGCCTTATTGCCCAAACGTACTTTTTTGGCTGGGGAACACTGATTCAATTAGTGCTCGCAATTATTATTGCATTGAGCCTTGAAGCAGTCGTAATGCTGTTACGTAAGCGCTCACCAATGTCAGCACTGCGTGACAATAGCGCACTGGTCACAGCATGGTTACTTGCGGTGGCAATCCCACCCCTTTCTCCATGGTGGATCATCGCAATTGGTCTTGTTTTTGCCATTGTGATCGCCAAACAACTGTATGGTGGTATCGGACAAAACCCATTTAATCCGGCGATGATTGCTTATGTGGTACTGCTAATTTCATTTCCTTTACAGATGACCAGTTGGATTTCGCCGATTGAGTTACAAAGCACATCGATAAGCTCTGCCGACGCTTTCTCGCTGATCTTTACTGGCTATGATGTGGAAGGCTTGTCACTACAGCAAATCCGCACCGGTATCGATGGTATTACCATGGCAACGCCACTAGATAGCTTCAAAACGGCCTTAGTCGCAGGAAGCACGGCAAGTGAAGCGATGGCTCAACCACAATTCAGTGCTTTTGCTGGTATCGGCTGGCAATGGGTGAATCTCGCATACTTAGTTGGCGGTATCGCCATGATCAAACTGCGCGTGATCAACTGGCAAATTCCGGTCAGCTTTTTGGCTAGCTTGTTGGTTATTAGTAGCCTATTTATGCTATTCACGCCTGACCAAACAGCGTCTCCGCTGGTCCACTTGTTCTCTGGTGCGACGATGCTAGGTGCGTTCTTTATTGCGACAGACCCAGTTTCTGCCTCCACAACAGTGAAAGGTCGATTGATTTTTGGTGCCTTTATTGGCGCGATGGTATTCATTATTCGCAGTTGGGGTGGCTTCCCTGACGGCGTAGCATTTGCCGTATTACTCGCGAATATGTGCGTGTCACTGATTGATTACTACACCAAACCTCGCACCTATGGCCATTAAGGAACCACATGTTAAACGCTATTCGTAAAAATGGGCTTACGCTGGCTATCTTTGCTTGTGCATCGACTGGTTTAGTGGCTTTAACTCAATATTTAACCAAAGACCAAATTCAGTTACAGGAACAAAAACAATTGCTTTCTGTACTCAATCAAGTGATTCCAACCGAATTACATGACAATAGTTTATACCAAGCTTGTACCTTGGTGTCTGATCCCGCCTTGGGGACAACACAAGCGATGCCCGCTTATATTGCGACTCTAAATGGTCAGCCAAGTGCGATCGCCCTTGAGGCTATCGCACCCGATGGTTATAACGGGGCAATTAAAGTGATTGTGGCAGTGCAGCAAGATGGCACTGTGCTAGGAACTCGCGTGTTATCTCATCAAGAAACGCCAGGGTTGGGTGATAAAATTGATCTGCGTGTCAGCGATTGGATTTTAAGCTTTACTGGTAAGAAGGTAACCGAAGATAACCAATCAAGCTGGCAAGTTCGTAAAGATGGCGGTCAATTTGATCAATTTACCGGTGCAACAATCACACCTCGCGCGGTGGTTAAATCGGTAAAACGTACCGTTGATTACATCAACCAAAATCGTCAACAATTACTGGCTCAACCACGTAATTGTGGAGGAGAAAATAATGGCTGATTCAAAAAAACTGTTTAAAGATGGCATGTGGGATAACAACCCTGCCCTCGTTCAGCTACTTGGCCTATGCCCACTGCTGGCGGTGTCATCAACCATCACCAATGCATTAGGTCTAGGTATTGCGACCTTACTTGTACTGGTGGGATCAAATGTCACCGTCTCTCTAGTTCGCGACTATGTACCAAAAGAAGTGCGTATTCCCGTGTTTGTTATGATCATTGCCGCTCTCGTTACTTGCGTGCAATTATTAATGAATGCCTACGCCTATGGCCTATACCTTTCTTTGGGGATCTTCATTCCACTGATCGTAACCAATTGCATCATCATTGGTCGTGCCGAAGCATTTGCATCCAAAAATGATCCCATTCCAGCAGCATTGGATGGATTGTGGATGGGATTGGGCATGACCAGCGTTCTGGTTGTACTTGGTGCTATGCGCGAAATTATCGGTAATGGAACCCTATTTGATGGTGCCGATCTGCTACTGGGCGACTGGGCAAAATCACTGCGTATTGAAATATTCCATTTTGATAGCAGCTTCTTATTAGCACTGCTACCTCCTGGCGCTTTCATTGGTGTCGGCCTGCTGATTGCCCTGAAAAATGTCATTGATAAAAAATTGGCCGAGCGCCAACCAAAACAAGACAAACCTAGCATAGAGCGAGTACGAGTAACCAACTAAGCATCATCAAATCGGCCCATCTCAATCATAATAAAAAATAGAGATATTGGCCTGATAGCAAAACGCTTGGAGAGACAGCGAATCAACTCTCTGTTTCTCCGAGTGCAAAACTATCTATACACGGGAAGTAACGCAAAAATGAACAATACCAAACGCGTTGAAATACTTACGCGCCTTAGAGACAACAACCCTCACCCCCAGACCGAGCTCAACTGGAGTTCACCGTTTGAGCTACTCATTGCCGTCTTGCTTTCTGCACAGGCGACCGATGTTAGTGTGAATAAAGCCACCGATAAGCTATATCCCGTAGCTAACACACCAAAAGCCATTCTCGACTTGGGCGTTGATGGTGTGAAGCACTATATTAAGACCATTGGCTTATTCAACTCGAAAGCCGAAAATGTGATTAAAACGTGTCGAATTTTGTTAGAGCAGCACGGCGGCGAAATTCCTGAAAACCGAGAAGCTTTAGAAGCGCTGCCTGGTGTTGGACGCAAAACCGCCAACGTGGTACTCAACACCGCTTTTGGTTGGCCGACCATCGCCGTTGATACGCATATTTATCGCGTTTCCAATCGCACTAAATTTGCCATGGGCAAAAACGTTGATCAGGTCGAAGAAAAACTTCTCAAAGTAGTACCGAAAGAGTTCAAGGTCGATGTACATCACTGGCTGATCCTACATGGCCGTTATACTTGTGTTGCGCGTAAACCACGATGCGGCAGCTGCATCATCGAAGACTTGTGTGAGTTTAAAGAAAAAACTGACGTGTAATTAAGGCAGCCGAGTGGCTGCTTTTTTATACGTGATTGGCGGGGTTAATCGCTAAATCATTGCCACATAACAGAAAGCTTCGTGGTAATATTTAAACAGAATTATATTGGGAGCAAATTATGTCAAACGGACGCATTCTACACACCATGCTGCGTGTCGGCGATTTAGATAAATCTATCGAGTTCTACACCAACGTAATGGGCATGCAGCTATTACGTAAAAATGATAACACTGAGTACGAATATACCCTTGCCTTCCTTGGCTATGGTGATGAGTCGCAAGGTGCGGTGATTGAATTGACTTACAACTGGGGCACCAGTGAATATGATCTCGGTAACGCGTTTGGTCACGTTGCTATTGGGGTTGATGATATTTACGCAACCTGCGACGTGATTAAAGCGGCTGGCGGTAACATCACGCGCGAAGCGGGCCCAGTGAAAGGTGGTAGCACTCACATTGCTTTTGTAAAAGATCCAGATGGCTACATGATTGAGTTGATTCAAAACTCTCAAGCCTCTGCAGGTTTAGAAGGCTAATTACCAAGCCATCTTCAAATAAGTGAAGCCGACAAGGGTGACTTAGGTTGCCCTTTTTTATTTGCTTTACATGATAATGATTGTCACTTAACATCTGTTCATCTTAGAGTATGACTAATATGATAAATGTTGGGAAATGGAGATTTCAGACTGGGAGAAACATACACTGCTTGCTGACACCGCATTGCAAGACAACGATCACCTGCGCGGTGTTTTACACTACCAGCAAGCACTGACCGTCAGTGAAGAAATCAGCCTCGCGGAACACATCGATGTCGAAGACCGATTGCTTATTTCCGTTGTCTCTTGTCATAATCTGGCCAATTTCTGGCGCGTGATGGGCGACGTCAAATACGAACTAAAATACCTCAAGCTCGCCTCTGAAAAAGTCCTCACATTAGTTCCCCAATGCCCAAACACTGACTGTGATGCTTTTGTTGATTCAATGGGTTGCTGTAAAAAAGCCCTAGTTGCTTTTATGAAACGCCATCCAAACCCTAAAATTGCCCGCTTAGTACAAAACATCGATAGTGCGACCAATTGCAACCTGATTGCCAAATTCCGCCTGCATTAATACCAACCAGGTACGCCAGTGTTCAGCAATGTGCACAAGAAAGATCCCCCCAATAAGTGCGGTTCCTTCACCGAACGGCACCAACAAAAAACCAGCCTTCAGGCTGGTTTTTCTCGTATGGCGGTTCTGATGGAACTAAACCTGCGTTCGTCCCAACGAAATGACAACACGACGGTTCTTGTCTTTACCGAGTGGTGAAGCATTGTCCGCAACAGGACGACGCTTACCGTAGCCTTGGACTTGAATTCGATCTTCTGGCAAGCCAATTGATTCAAAATAGGTACGCAATACATCTGCACGTTGCTCAGATAGTGCTTGGCTTTCACTCTTACTGTCTTCAGAGTCGGTATAAGTCGAAACGAGAACCAAATCTATATCTTGGTTGTAACGGATATACTCAGCAATTTGTGCTAAACGCTTTTGCGAGGCTTTGTTCAACTGCACGCTTGAGCGATCATAATGCAAAATAGTAAAGGCGATATCTTCAAAGCTGTAAGGCAATAGGTTGGCAATACAATCACTAAATACGTTATACGATTGCTGGAACAATACCGATGACAAAGCAACTTCCACTCGCTGATCGCCACTTTGCCACTCTTGATAGCCGAATGTTGGATAGCGGCCTTTCTCTAACTCACTGAGAATACTCCAAGCCGTTTGCCCACCGACATAACCATCAAACTGTTTGAAAAAACGAATATTGGTCATGCGATCGGCGCTGTCACCCGGTCGCCATGCTGGTGGCATAGAGACCAATGAAACATCACGGGTTTCGCCCATTGGACGCTTCATTTTCAGTTCGAAATCAAGGTTGATTTTTTTGCTCGCATGCGCTGAAAAAACGGCATCACCATAATTGGGGATCGGATGAACGAGCTGGCATTCAAGCGGGGTATTAGCCACCATCTGCCACTTCGATTGTCCAGGGGTTGCGCCATAAGCTTTATCCATAGCCCAAGCGCTTGAGCTAAAAGTAGCAATGGATAATGCAAGAGTGGTGACAATGCGCATTTTCATGACGTTATGGTTCTCTATTTTGGTATTCATTGGCGGCACAGCCTTGCCTCTTGTGCGAGGGTGACTATGTCCATGCTACAGAACAAGCAAAATCCCCGCCAACTTTTCTTGTTTCTAACTTATTTAATCATTGTTAGCTGATAAGTTAACCAATATGGTTACGCAACTTACGTGCTTTACATCACATGGTTAAAAAGCACACGCTTAACAAGGCGAAAATGCAAATTAATGTTGATTGGTATTGAAGTTAGAATCTGCAATAATGCAAACCTTGTCACACTAATTTATTACAACATGACTGTAGAAAACGAAGCATTGACGCTCAAAAAACGCTTTCGCGGCTATTTCCCAGTGGTTATCGATGTCGAAACTGCTGGATTTAACGCCCAGACTGATGCGCTATTAGAAATTTGTGCCATTACCTTAAAAATGGACGAAAACGGCGATCTCCATCCAGCGTCAACTCTTCATTTCCATGTTGAGCCCTTTGAAGGGGCTAATTTAGAAAAAGAGGCGTTGGAGTTCATTGGCGTCCGTGATCCTTTCAGTTCATTGCGTGGCGCAATTGCTGAATCTGAAGCGTTAAAAGAAATTTATCGCCAAGTGCGTAAAGAACAAAAAGAAGCCGATTGCAGCCGAGCGATTATCGTTGCGCATAACGCCACTTTTGACCTTAATTTTGTTATGGCGGCCAGTGAGCGTAGCAAGTTAAAACGAGTCCCGTTTCATCCTTTTGCCACTTTTGATACTGCTGCTCTTAGCGGCCTTGCTTACGGTCAGACCGTTCTGGCTAAAGCCTGCAAAACAGCAGGGATGGAATTTGACAACAAAGAAGCCCATTCAGCACTGTACGATACGCAAAAAACAGCCGATCTGTTCTGCGGTATCGTCAATAAGTGGAAAGCTCTTGGAGGCTGGCCGCTTGTGGATTCAGAGGCTGAAAACACAAAATAATAACAATCGAAACTCAAACAACTTGAAGAGACTGCCTGACAATAAGCCTGCGCGACTTATCAGCATAGTTAACTCTGTGATCAGATAAGCGGAGCAAGACTCGACGGCTACAACTTCAATTAGGACGAGTACAAACACAACTAAAGAGTTAACTATGAATCCTGTAGTAATATCTGTCTGTGTCATGCTGATACTAGCGCTGATGCGCGTGAATGTAGTGGTAGCACTTACATTCAGTGCCATTGTTGGTGGCCTAGTTTCAGGCATGAGCTTAAACGAAGCTGTCTCAGCTTTTGAAAGTGGCCTTGGTGGTGGTGCAACCATCGCATTGAGCTACGCGATGTTAGGTACCTTTGCCGTTGCGATTTCTCGCTCGGGCATCACTGATCTACTGGCAAACAGTGTGATTCGTCGCCTAAACGGTAAAGAAAATGGTGCCGCGACCACGGGGCTTAAATACGCCGTGCTAGTTGCACTGGTGTTAGTCACTATGTCATCGCAAAACGTAGTTCCCGTTCATATTGCTTTTATCCCAATTTTGATCCCACCACTACTGAGTGTATTTGCTAAGCTAAAGCTTGATCGCCGCATGATTGCGTGTGTTCTGACTTTTGGTTTGATCACGCCATACATGGTGCTACCAATTGGTTTTGGCGGTATATTCCTCAACAATATTTTGCTGAAGAACCTGCGCGAAAACGGCCTTGATAACGTTGTTGCAAGTCAGATCCCTACCGCAATGTTGCTGCCTGCAGCCGGCATGATTTTCGGCCTACTAACGGCGATTTTCTTTACTTACCGCAAACCGCGTGAGTACGCAGAAACCAGCCATACCAAAGCAGCCCAAGCTACTCAGGAGATCAATAAGAAGAATATCGTTATCGCGATACTCGGTATTATTGCCGCTTTGGCGGTTCAACTGACAACCGGCTCAATGATCATCGGTGCTCTAGCCGGTTTCATGGTATTTACCTTTGGCGGTGTGATTGCTTGGAAAGAGACTCACGATGTGTTCACCAAAGGTGTTCACATGATGGCAATGATCGGTTTTATCATGATTTCAGCGGCTGGTTTTGCCGCGGTGATGAAAATGACTGGTGGCGTGGAAACGTTAGTTGCTTCATTGTCCACCAGCATTGGCGACAACAAGCCACTAGCAGCCCTATTAATGCTCATCGTTGGCCTTCTAGTGACAATGGGGATTGGTTCATCATTCTCAACCATTCCAATCATTGCCACTATCTATGTCCCGCTCGCTGCGGCCTTCGGCTTCTCGCCAATGGCAACCATCGCGCTGGTCGGCACAGCGGCAGCTCTTGGTGATGCAGGCTCGCCAGCATCAGATTCAACGTTGGGTCCAACATCGGGACTAAACGCTGACGGCCAGCATGAACATATCTGGGAAACCGTTGTTCCTACGTTTATCCACTACAACATCCCACTGATTATCTTCGGTTGGATTGCCGCAATGGTGTTGTAGTTAGGTTGCTGTAATTAGCTCGCAGTAGTTAGATGGATGTCGCTAGATTGACTTAGACATTTTCTATCGGTTTATCCTGAACTTCGATTTAAAAATATAAGCACAAAAAAAGCTGACCCAAGGGTCAGCTTTTTTTATTACTGCTATTGTGCTTGTATTACTACTGGTGCTTACTCGCCATAGCCGCTAACACAGGCACCATATCTTTCAGTAGATCTTCTTCAACCGGTTTCCCATCAGGGTCAGTCACGTTAATTGAAGTACGGTTACCAAGATCACCAAATAGGAAGGTGTAACTAATCGATTTAAGCTCAATTGGCTTCACGCCCACTTCAGCCCAAAACTCATCATCCGGCTCAACGTATTTCGCTTTCACCGTACCTTGTGATTGGTTGCGCTCTTCAATGTTGAAACCCATTTCAGGCAACAGTTTTGGCAAACGCGCCCACAATACATCATAAGGTGCACGGGCGATGATGACTGGCAAGCCTGAACGGTCAGTACCCATCGAAATAGGAATATGTTTCACCAACTCACTCGCTTTACGCTCAGCTTCTAAGCGCACATCAAGATCATAGCGCGCCGCAACTAGGTTGCTCATGAGTGCACTATAACGTTCTTTATTGGTCAAGCTAACAGGTACCTGCTCAGAACCTTGGCGCCAATCAATCAGTGACAGCTTCAAAACTTGACGCCCATTGGCGGTAGAGCGAGACATTTCATAACGCGCCGATAGCGGTGCATCTTCGTCTTCTGAAACCCAAGTCACCCACTCCGTTTCAATACGAGAATCACTTTTTTCACGAATCTCGATATTACGCTCGTCTAGCAAGGTTTCTGCGGTTTGCCATACTTTATCCGCTTCATCACGGTCCAGTAGCCAAATCATCACATCACCATTGGTGCGATCAATACGAGCGCCTGGAATCAATTCTAGGATCTGCTGTGGTGGTCGAATATCCACTTGGCTACCAATGCCACCAGCAAAATCTCCTTGAGGGATGATGTAATTGGTGTAGAACTTTGGTGCCGCATCTTTAAGCGACTGCCATTCTTTCATCGGTGGCGTGTTGAGGTACTCAAAGTCATCTTGAGCTTGGCGGCGCTGACTGGCACTGCCTGAACATGCGCTTAAAACAAAAACAGCTAGTGAACTAACGACTAGCTGGGATGACAACTTCATTGAAACTCCTGATAAATAAATGCTGAAGCTTCACGCTTCAGCAGTCCTTAAATTTAGTAAATGCAAGCTTCTGACATCGCTTGAGCAACGATAGGTCTCGATGCTTCTGCCAGTTCAGTCAATGGTAAGCGTAAACCGCTGTACTCAATCAAACCAAGCTTATGCGCTGCCCATTTTACTGGGATAGGGTTTGATTCGATAAACAGTTTCTTATGCAAAGGCATTAAACGTTGGTTGATGACTTCCGCTTCTTCAAAGCGACCTTCTTGAGCCAAACGGAACATGGTTGCCATATCTTGAGCAGCAATGTTGTTGGTCACAGAAATAACGCCTTGGCCGCCGAGACGAACAAAATCAAGTCCCGTCGCATCATCACCACTTAGTAAGATAAAATCTTCGCCACAAAGTTCACGGTGTTTTGCAATTCTGCTTAAATCGCCGGTCGCATCTTTTAAAGCAACAATATTGTCAATTTCGGCTAAACGCGCGACGGTTTCTGGAAGAAGGTCAACCGCAGTACGTCCAGGTACGTTATACAGAATTTGTGGTAAATCACTTTCTTCAGCAATCGCTTTGTAGTGAAGGTACAAACCTTCTTGTGTCGGCTTATTGTAATATGGCGTCACACTCAGACAACCCGCGATACCGGAGTTATTAAGTAAACGGCTAAACGTCACAGATTCGTGAGTCGCATTTGCGCCAGTGCCAGCGATAACAGGGATACGACCTTCAGCGAACTCAACCGTCTTCGATACGACTTTAACATGCTCTTCGATAGTTAAAGTTGAAGACTCTCCGGTGGTGCCAACAGCAACGATGCCATCAGTACCCGCTGCTACATGGTAATCAACCAGTTTCTTCAGGCTTACGTAGTCTACTTCGCCATCAAGATTAAAAGGTGTGATTAACGCAACGATACTTCCTGAAAACATGTCCTTCTCCCTAAATTTGATACTTTCTGCATGGTACTGTAAGGCGATGAAAAAAGACAAGCGCTTAAGGGGGCTTAAATCATCTATTTACGGGAATATTTCTTTCTAATAACCGCCAAGCGGCAGAATTCAGATCTGTGTCATATTGTTCATCGACCAATTCTACTCAACTAAATTAGTGATACTCGCTTTAACTCGCGATCTAAGATCAACTAACCAACCGCTGATTCAGCCTTTTTCAGAGTCATTATGCACCTGGTAGACACCCTCTTTTGGGTATAAAAAACGTCCTAAAAGCCTTTAAATCCGTTATCAATTTTCCGATAAATGTTTTTGATTACTCATAATTTGATCAAGCGCGCCATTTTCCTGACCATTAAATATGCTAAGCTAACCGATTAATCATAAGTACAAACATTGAAGTGATAGTATGACTCAGCATCTGGTAATTACAGCGGTAGGCAGTGACCGTCCAGGGGTATGTAACCAAGTCGTTGGTCTCGTTACTCGCGCTGGCTGCAATATTATTGACAGCCGCATTGCCCTATTTGGTAGTGAATTTACGCTTATCATGTTGCTCTCTGGCAACAATGCTGCGATTACCCGTGTCGAAACGACCTTGCCTTTGCTCGGGCAAGAGCATGACCTCATCACTATGATGAAGCGTACCGCTAAGCATGCACACCAAGATAATAGCTATACCTTGGAAGCCTTTATTGAATCTGACGATAAAGTGGGCTTGACCGAGAAGTTCACCCAATTTTTTGCCGAAAAGAACATTGGTCTTTCTTCCTTAAGTGCACAAACGATTGATAAAGATAAATTGCAATCGAAACACGATCAGTACCATTTGGCACTAACTGCATCGGTTGACTCCGAGTGCAACTTAATGCAAATCCAAGAGGACTTTTCAGAATTGTGTCATCAGCTTGGCGTCATCGGTTCATTGAACTTCATTAAAAACAGTCAATAAAAAGGAACTCCTATGAACACGCTTACTGCCGGCACCGCGGCTCCTGCTTTTTCTTTACTCGACCAAGATGGCAATACGGTTTCTTTAGCCGATTTCGCAGGTAAAAAAGTCCTGTTTTACTTTTACCCTAAAGCGATGACGCCAGGCTGTACTGTTCAAGCACAAGGCCTACGTGATACCAAAGCAGAATTGGATGCACACAATGTTGTGGTATTGGGCGTGAGTATCGACCCTGTTAAACGTTTAGGTAAGTTCATCGAGCGCGATAACCTTAACTTCTCTTTACTCTCTGACGAAGACCATGCTGTGGCTGAACAATTTGGTGTTTGGGGCGAGAAGAAATTTATGGGCAAAGTTTACGATGGCTTGCACCGTATTAGTTTTCTAATTAATGAACAAGGTGTCATTGAACACGTATTCAATAAGTTCAAGACCAAAGATCACCACAAAGTGGTATTAGCTTACTTAAACCAAGCTGACTAATTGTTGCTTAACATCTAATAAAAAACGC